>JBAXGK010000007.1:0-20012 GCA_037139435.1 Candidatus Omnitrophota bacterium
ATCCTTTTCAGCACGGCGAGGTCTATGTGACCGATGACGGCGCGGAGACGGATCTTGACCTCGGGCATTACGAGCGTTTTACGCACAGCACGCTGGGGCGCGAGAATAATGTAACGAGCGGCCAGATCTATTACAGTGTGATCGCGAAGGAGCGGCGCGGGGATTATCTGGGCGGTACGGTGCAAGTGGTGCCGCATATCACTAACGAGATCAAAGAGCGTATCCGGGATGTTTCGCGCAACAAACGCTATGACGTTGTGATCTCGGAAGTCGGAGGCACGGCCGGCGACATTGAGTCTCTGCCGTTCCTGGAGGCCGCCCGACAATTTCGTCATGAAGTCGGCCGCGAAAACTCTCTTTTTATTCATCTGACGCTCGTTCCTTACATCAAAGCCGCGGGCGAGCTCAAGACCAAGCCCACACAACATAGCGTCGGCACCCTGCGTGAGATCGGTATCCAGCCGGACATTCTGATCTGCCGAACGGAAAAAAAGATCGACCAGGCGATGAAGGACAAGATCGCGCTTTTCTGCAACGTGGAAGCCGAGGCTGTGATCGAAGCGCGCGACGTGGCTTCGATCTATGAATGCCCGCTCACGTTCAAAGCGGAAGGGATCGACAAGGTCATCTGCCAGAAGCTCAAGATCGAATACAAGGCGGGAAGTCTCCATGAATGGAAAAAGAACGTAGTTGATGTGGCGCTCCATCCGAAGCATTTGGTCAAGATCGCTGTGGTCGGGAAGTACATTGAGTTGCAGGACGCGTATAAATCCATTTATGAGTCGCTGAAGCATGGCGGGATCGCCAACGACACCGGTATTTTGATCAAAAGGATTAATTCCGAGAAGCTCGAAACGGCGCGATCGCTTGAGCAGCTCAAGGGCGTTTCCGGGGTTCTGGTCCCAGGAGGTTTTGGGAGCCGGGGCATTGAGGGCAAGCTTAGGGCTATTCAATATTGCCGCGAGAAAAAAGTGCCTTTTTTCGGAATCTGTCTCGGGATGCAGTGCGCGGCGATCGAATTTGCGCGTAACGTTCTGGACATGAAGGGCGCGCATTCCACTGAGTTTAACAAAAAGACGCTGTTCCCGGTGATCAGCCTTCTCGAAGAACAGCAGAATGTGAAAGATATGGGAGGCACTATGCGCCTTGGCGCGTATCCCTGCCAAGTCAAAAAAGACACGCTCGCGCACAAGGCTTACAAAGCGGATGAAATTTCGGAACGTCATCGCCATCGTTATGAGTTTAACAATGAGTACCGCGAAAAGTTCCAGAAGGCCGGCATGAAACTTTCAGGGGTTTCCCCAAGCGGGAAGCTCGTCGAGATGATCGAGCTGGAAGATCATCCCTGGTTCCTAGCGGTCCAATTCCATCCGGAGTTCAAGTCCAAGCCGGACAGGGCACACCCGCTTTTCCGAGAATTTGTCCGCCACGCACTCGCTTTTCAAGAGGAACATGGCCTGAAGATCCCTGCCCAGGTGAAACAGGAGATCGCCCAGGTGGAAGGCCCAGCGCAGGAGAACGGTGAAGTTCATGCATAAAGTGGCTTTAGGCTCCATCGTCTTCGGAGATCCTCGTAAACTCATTTTGATCGGTGGGCCTTGTGTGATCGAAGATGAAAAGAACACGCTCAAACTGGCGGAAAAAATTTCAGCGATTACGCGTAAGCTCAAAACCCCGTATGTTTTTAAAGCGAGTTTTGATAAAGCTAATCGCTCCTCGATCCGTTCCTTTCGGGGCCCCGGCCTTGAAAAAGGTCTGAAGATCCTTGCGCGCGTCAAAAAAGAGTTCAAGCTTCCGATCCTCACGGATTTTCACAGCGCTGAACAGGCCGGGCCGGTGGCCGAGGTTGCCGATATCCTCCAGATTCCGGCCTTTCTTTGTCGCCAAACCGATCTTTTGTTTGCGGCCGCGGCGACCGGGAAGATTGTGAACGTGAAAAAGGGACAATTTCTTTCCCCGTGGGAAGCGAAGAATATGATCCATAAGCTTGAAGAAGTGGGATGTAAGAAGATCCTGCTGACGGAGCGCGGCACGAGTTTCGGGTATAATAACCTCGTGAACGATTTTCGCGCGATTCCCATCATGCGCGGATTCGGGTATCCCGTGGTCTATGACGCTACCCACTCGGTACAGATCCCGGGCGGGAAGGGTACGGCCTCCGGTGGCATGTCAGAATTCATTCCCACGCTCGCACGGTGCGCGGTTGTCGCCGGAGCGGATGCTGTTTTTATGGAGATCCACGAGAATCCGGATAAAGCGCTTTCTGATGGGCCCAATGCGCTCGCTCTCTCCCAATTGGAATCCTTGCTCAAAAAACTGATAGCGCTCAAGAAATGCACTTTCCAGGAAGATTAAGACTATGAAAACGTCCAGTATGATTCGACTCGCCAAGGAGGTTCTCAGAATGGAGGCGCTTGCCATCTCGCGACTTCGTTCCCGGATCGGGAAGGATTTTGAGACGGTGGTTCAGTGGCTGGCGGATTGCAAGGGGCGCGTGATACTCACCGGGATGGGGAAGCCGGGTTTTATTGCCCGCAAGATCGCCGCAACCATGGCTTCCACGGGAACCCCCACTTTTTTCCTGCATCCCGCCGAAGCGGTACACGGTGATTTTGGCATGGTGACTTCCAAAGACCTTGTGATCGCGATATCTCAAAGCGGGGAAAGTGAAGAGATCGTGAGGCTTCTTCCGCTTCTGAAGAAAAAAGGCGTGAAGCTGGTTGCTCTGACAAGCGTTCCGGGATCGACCCTTGGAAAGAATGCGGACAAGGTTCTAGATCTGGGTGTTCGGCGTGAAGCGTGCCCCCTCAACCTGGCGCCTTCTGCTTCGACGACCGCTTCGCTTGCGCTGGGCGACGCGCTTGCGCTTGCGCTTCTTGTGAAAAAAGGTTTTCGTTCCGAAGATTTTGCCGAGCTGCATCCGGCAGGAAGTCTCGGAAGACGGTTGCTCAAGGTTGGGGAGATCATGCGTACGGGGAAAGCCAATCCACTCGTGGGGGTAAAAACCACGGTGCGCCAGGCGCTTCTTAAGATCACGGCCTCACGGGCCGGCAGTTGTACGATCGTTGATGCGCACGGGAAATTGGTGGGAGTGTTTACCGATGGTGATCTCCGGCGTCATCTTAAATCCCAGGGAGAGAAGATCCTGAGACAGCCGGTGGTCGAATTGGCCACGCTCAAGCCGCGCTATATTCAGAAGGAAAAGCTTGCGGAAGAGGCATTCCATATCATGGAATCTCTTCGGATCGATGAATTGCCGGTGGTGGATAAAGCCCGACGCGTCGTAGGTCTTCTGGATGTTCAGGACCTGATGAGGGCGGGGCGGGTTTGATCGCCTATCCTTGTCTTTGATTTATTTCTAAAATAGTTGACAAGGATTGCCCCAATTTCCGTCCAAGGCTTTATTTTTTTGGATGGCGACTTGGACGGTCCCAATCATAGCAACGCTGTGATTGATCGGTATTGGGACCGCTTCGTTAAAATTGATAGGAATTGGGACTATGGCCAAACGCAGATTCTATCGCTATCCCGTTTATCTTTTAGCAAGGCTTGGAGCGGGGCTTTTGCTAGCCCTGCCACGAAATTGGGCTCTGGCGCTTGCCAATAAGGTCGGGTATTTGGGATATCGGTTCGTTTCGCGACAAAGAACGAAGATCCTTGAGAATCTGAAGCTGGCATACGGCAATACGAAAAGTCCCGAGGAGATGGACGCGATCGGTCGTGGGGTGATGGGGCACATGCTCCAGACGGCCGTGGATTTCTTGCGTTTTTCAAGACTGTCACCTGACCAGGCGGCCTCTTTCGTAGAGGTCGGTGATGCCTATTCTTTCTGCAAAGATATTTTGCAAGAAGGGAAAGGGCTCATTATAATGACGGCACACCTGGGCAACTGGGAGCTTTTAGCTGGGATCTTCTGCCTACAGGGTTTTCGAGGCGCCGTGGTGGGCCGGCGGATTTATTATGAGCCGTACAACCAGTGGATCGTAGGCCTGCGGAGCGCGGTGTGTGTTCGGACCATCTACCAGGATGAGGCCGTCAGGCAGATCCATGCGACGTTGAAGGCGGGAGAGATCCTTGGGATGTTGCCGGACCAGGATCGAGACAGTGTCCGGGGCATTTTTGTGGATTTCTTCGGAAGACCGGCCTATACGTCCGTGGCCCCGGTGAAAATCGCCATGGCTTCGGGAACGCCGATCTTGCCAGCGTTTATGGTCCGGATGCCCGGGAATCGGTATAAGCTTCTTCTCGGGAACTTGATCCGGCCTAAGATCGACGCGGGTGACCGGACGACCTCGATTCGAAAATATACCGAAGCCTGGATGAAAGATTTTGAAGAAGTGATTCGCCGTTACCCGGAACAGTGGGGATGGATGCATGACCGTTGGAAAACAAGGCCTGACGAGGCGGCCGCGGCGGAACTTAACACCGTTTGATGGTTCATTTTAGGGGCCAACGGTACAATACTGCGTTACTATTAATTTTAAGGGGTCGCAGTCTTAGGGAGACAGTGAAACAACCATGATCAAACGTCTTATTTTTATATTTGTCGCACTTGTCGTGTTCTATGTGTTCTTTGTGCAAGTTCAGGTGGTCATCACCCGCAAGCATAAAGCCGAACAAGGAGCCGTGAAGCCTTCCGAACAAAAGCCGCAAAAGATCTTCACTTTTTCATTTACAAAATATACGACCGAAGGACAACGCGAAATTGAGATCGAAGGTGATTCGGCGGATATCCTCTCCAACGATGTAAAGCTCATGAACGTAATGGCCAAGGCGTACGCCGAAGAAGTTCCTGTGACCGTGACGGCGGATCGAGGCAAATACGACAAGAAAAAAAACAAGGTCCATCTCGAAAAGAATGTGGTGGCGACGACCGATGACGGGACGAGGCTTGTGACCGAAGCTCTGGATATGAGCCCTTCAGAACACATCGTGGAGACCGATTTGCCGACGCAGGTCAAGAAGGACAATATCAATGTCGAGGGGACCGGCGCTCGGGCCGAGACAAATCTGAAAAAAGTTAAATTTCAAAAGAACGTGACGGTCATCGTGCAAAACACCGAGGATAAAGAGACCGGTCCGACGACCATTACCTGCGATGGGCCTCTTGTGGTCGACTACGAAAAGAACATCGCTCATTTTAGAGATAACGTTGTGGCGCGGGATTCTCGCGGGAAGCTTACGGCCGATACGATGGACGTTTATTACAACCGTGTGAGCCGGCGCGTTTCAAAGATCGTCTCTGCCGGGGACGTGGTGATCGAGAATCCTGACGGGAACAAGACCTATTCGGATAGCGTGATCTATCTGGCGGACGAAGGGCGGATCATTCTGGGGGGAGATACGGAAGCCCTTTATTTCAGCGGGGACGGCGCAGCCGCTCTCGGAAAGGGAGTGGTCTGACCATGAATTTGCTTGAGACAAAGCAATTAGTCAAAAGTTACAAAGGACGCACGGTCGTCAATGGCGTGAGTATTCAGATCTCGCGCGGTGAGATCGTGGGGCTTCTGGGCCCCAACGGCGCCGGCAAGACGACGTCGTTCTATATGGTGGTCGGAGTCATTCGTCCGGACTCCGGGCAGATCCTTTTTCGCGGCGAGGACATCACGAATCTTCCGATGTTTGAACGGGCGCGGCTCGGGATCGGTTATCTTTCTCAGGAGCCATCCATTTTTCGCAAGCTGACCGTGGAAGAAAATATTATGGCGATCTTGGAAACTTTGGAGATCCCTCAGGAAGAACGCGATCGGCGTCTCAAACGCCTTTTAAACGATCTTGATATCGCTTATCTCGCGAAGAACAAGGCTTACACGCTTTCCGGGGGTGAAAGGCGACGCCTTGAGATCACGCGCGCGCTTGTAACGAATCCGTCGCTTATTCTTTTGGACGAACCCTTTAGCGGCGTGGATCCCATCGCGGTTTTTGAAGTGCAGAAGATCCTTCAGCGGCTGAAGGCCCAGGGCCTTAGCATTCTTTTGACGGATCATAGCGTTCGTGAAACGCTTTCCATCACCGATCGTTCTTACCTTCTTTTCGAAGGCAAGGTCGAGGTCTCCGGGACCTCGGAATTTCTTGCCTCTGACCCCAAAGCCCGAGAGATCTATCTTGGAGAGAGGTTTACTTTAGCGTAATTCTGACACCCGCGTTTTGCAATAATCCATCAAAGACCCTCAAGGAGGAAATGACCGTGGACATTCGTTTTTCAGGACAGAATCTTAAGATCACCGCAGGGATGAAAGAGCATTTGGAAGAACGGCTTCCCAAGTTCGAGAAGTACGCACCTCGGCTCGTGGAGGCGCATGTGTTCCTTAAGAAAGAGAAGTATATCTTTAAAGCGGAGATCACCCTGGCGGCCAAGGATTTTCATGCTTTTGGGAAGGGCGAGGCTAAGGATAATGTCTTTGCGGCGATGGACGAAGCTTATGAACGCGTCGAGAAACAGCTGAAAAAGTTTCGCTCGAAATCCAAGGGGCATCACAACAAAAGCGCCAAAGTTTCGTCGAAGATCGCCCGGGCGCTTGGCATGATCGATGTGGAAAATGTTATGCCCGAAGACCATCCGAAGATCGTCCGATCCGCGACCTTTGCGACCAAACCGATGTCGGTCGAGGAGGCAAGCCTTCAGCTGGAGATCTCACCGGAAGCTTTTCTTGTTTTTATGAACCAAGATACCAACATTGTGAATGTGATCCATAAGCGCAAGGACGGGAATCACGGGCTCATCGAGCCTGGATTCTAGTTCTACAACCTTTTTCAATCCGGAGGAGTCCATCCATGAAGATTACCGATTTTCTCAACGTTAAGGGCATTAAGGTCGATCTGGAAGCGACCGACAAAGAAGGTATTTTGAAAGAAATGGTCGATCTTTTGGCCGAGGTTAAGGACGTGGGGGATAAAAAAAATATCCTTCGCGCTCTGATCGAGCGTGAGAATCTTGGCTCGACGGGTATTGGGCAGGGAATTGCGATCCCGCACGGCAAGACGGATAAAGTAGACGGGCTTGTGGCCGTGCTTGGCGTGAGCCGAAAAGGCGTGAACTTTGAAGCGTTGGACGGTGAACCGGTCTATATCCTGTTCCTGCTTGTCGCGCCCAAGGACACCGCCGGACCGCATCTTAAAGCGCTGGCACAGATTTCAAGGCTTCTCCGGGACACTTATTTTTGCGAACTAATCAGAAAATGCAAGACCCCGAAGGATGTTTTCGATCTGATCGCGAAAGAAGAGAACCGCAAGGTCTGACCTGGGACTGATCCAGGCCGGCTCCGCGGTAACCCTCCATGAAGTTCTTTAAGTGGCTCTATCCAGGCATCGGGATCAAGCGATGGATTTTTCTCTGCTTGTTAGGCCTTGGATTTATCGTGTTGGTGGCCATCTTGACCGTGCAAACCATGTCCAAGACGAGCGTGCTCTTGGCCTCGTTCACAACGGCCTTTTTGATCCTAGGGATTTTTCTTATCTACACTTCGATCAAAAACATGGTTCGGATCTTTGTACGCGCACTGATGCCATTGAACGGAAACGATTCGCTGGTAGACATTGTTTACCAGAAACGCCGGGTGGAGTCGCTCTTGCATGGGGCGCGTGTGGTGGCGATCGGCGGCGGGACAGGCCTCAGCACCATGCTTTCAGGGATCAAAGCATTTACGAGTAATATCACCGCGATCGTGACGGTGACGGACACAGGCGGAAGTTCCGGTCGTTTGCGCGATGAAATGGATATGCTGCCGCCGGGCGATATCCGCAATTGTCTGGTGGCGCTGGCCGATGCAGGGCCGCTCATCCGCGATCTCTTTCAATACCGCTTCGATGTCGGAGAGGGGCTGAAGGGACACAGTTTCGGAAATCTTTTTATTACCGCGCTTTCGAAGGTCACCGGCGACTTTGAAAAGGCGATCGCGGAATCCAGCAAGGTATTGGCTATTCGGGGGAGGGTGCTTCCCTCGACGCTTGAAAAAGTGACGCTTGTGGGCGAATTCATGGACGGGACATCGGTCGAAGGTGAGACGAACATCACAGACCTAAAAAAGCCGCTTCGTAGTATCCGTCTCCGGCCGGATGACTGTAAGGCATGTCAGGAAGCCCTGGATGCGATCGAAATCGCGGATCTCGTTCTCATGGGCCCGGGAAGTCTTTATACCAGCATTCTGCCCAATCTTTTGATTAAGGATATTCGCGACGCGGTGCTCCGGTCCGATGCCTATAAGGTTTATATCATGAACGCCATGACGCAACCCGGTGAGACCACGGGGATGAGCGCGTGGGACCATTTGAGCGTGATCTTGGACCATACAGATCCGAGGATCGTGGATGCCTGTTTCGTGAACACGGCGCCCACCCCGGAGCCCATGCTTCAGCGTTATGCCAAGCAGGGCGCCCTGCCGGTTAAGCTAGATCTTGAGAAGATCCGGGCAAAAGGTTATCAGGTAATCCAGGGGGATGTGCTCCAGACCGGAGACCAGGTCCGCCATAATTCGGAGCTTTTGATGAAGCTCGTTTTGGAGCATTACAAAGAATATGTTGAACGCACGGAAGACTGAAGCAACCATGATGCCACGACGAAAAAAAGCAGGGCAAGAAACAATCGAGCGAACCTTTGTGATCGGCAACAAGCTGGGTCTTCACGCCCGGCCTGCCGCGGTTTTTGTCCAGACGGCGAATCGGTTTGAGGCTTCAGTCGAAGTTCAAAAGGAAGATCTCAAGATCGACGGCAAATCGATCATGGGGATCATGACGCTTGCGGCTGAAATGGGCTCTTCGATCACGGTGCGTGTGACCGGCAAGGATGCTGCGGCCGCCATGGAAGCGTTGGCCAAGCTCATAGAATCTAATTTTGGAGAATAATTAAATGAAAGAGTACAAAGGGATCGGGGTATCGCCCGGCATCGCGATCGGGAAGGTGTTTATCCTGCATAGCGGCGGATCCTTCAATCTTCCCAAGCGTTCCGTGGGTCCCGATCAGCTCTCTAACGAGATCGCCCGGTTCGAAGAAGCTCTTACACGCACGCGCACCGAGATTCTCAATATTCGTCGAAAACTTTCAGACCAGATCGGCCGGGAGAGCTCGGACATCTTTACCGCGCATCTTTTGATCCTCGAAGACCGTACTTTGATCGAAGATGTGATCGAGGTGATCAAAAGTGAGGAGGTCGGAGCGGAATACGCCTTTGCGGCTGTGATCCAACGCTACTTTCAAGCCTTTTCCCAGATCAATGACGAATATCTTAAAGAGCGCATCTCGGATATTCGCGACGTAGGGAAGCGTCTTCTCTCGAATCTTTGCGGTGAGGAGAAAAAACGCTTGGAGGAATTTCAGGGGAAAGTAATCATTGCCTCCCATGATCTTTCGCCGTCGGATACGGCTTCACTCGATCGGAACAAAGTGATGGCGTTTGTGACCGAGATCGGCGGGGCGACGTCGCACACGGCGATCCTCGGCCGTTCGCTTGAGATCCCGGCCATCGTGGGGCTGGGTCAGATCGTTAATGAACTTCAGGATGGCGACACGATCATTGTGGATGGAACCCATGGAGTTGTGGTCATCAATCCTGATCATGCGACCATCGACAAATTCAACTCCCAGGAGAATAAGTTCCACCAGCTTACCGGAGAACTGGATAAGTTGCGCGATCTCCCAGCCGAAACGCTGGACGGAAAACGCATCACACTTGCGGCCAATATCGAATTCCATCATGAGGCATCCTCCGTCATTTCTCACGGAGGGGAAGGGGTCGGGCTTTTTCGTACGGAATATTTCTATATGAACCGGGCGACACTTCCCAATGAACAGGAGCAATACGAGGCCTATCGCAAAGCCGCTGAGGCAATGCGCCCGCATTCGGTGGTCATTCGCACGCTCGATCTCGGGGGCGATAAATTTGCTTCCACGCTTGAGATCCCGCATGAGATGAATCCCTATCTCGGTTGGCGCGCGATTCGTTTCTGTCTGACGCGGACCGATATTTTTAAGACCCAGTTACGGGCCATCCTTCGGGCGAGCGCGCACGGAAACCTCAAGATCATGTACCCCATGATCTCGGGCGTTTATGAGGTTCGTGCGGCGCGTGAAATATTGAATTTAGCCATGACGGAGCTTGAAAAAGAAGGGATTTCCTTCAATAAGAACATTCAGGTCGGGGCTATGATTGAGATTCCTTCAGCGGCACTGGCTAGCGACGTATTGGCCAAAGAAGTGGATTTCTTTTCCCTCGGGACAAACGATTTGATCCAATATGTGCTCGCGGTTGACCGCATGAACGAGAAGATAGCGCATCTTTATGAGCCGACCCATCCAGCGATCGTTCGTCTGATCGATCTAACGATCCGGAACGGCCATGGCCACAACATCTGGGTTGGAAGTTGCGGGGAGATGTCCGCGGATCCGGCGATCGCCATTCTCTTGGTGGGGCTCGGGATCGATGAAATCAGCGCCAGCCCTGTAATGTTGCCGAAGATTAAGAAAGCGATCCGTTCCATCCGTTATTCCGATGCTGTGGAGATCGCCCAAAAGTCTCTGGCGTTCCACACGGGGAAAGAGACCTATGCTTTTCTGAAGGAGAAGCTCAAAGACGTTTGCGAGGAGCTTGCCGACGAATAATGGAAGCCTATCTCAAAGACCTGGCCAATCAGATTGAAAAGGCTCGAGCCATTGCCGGAGGCATCAGCCTTCCGTCTTCGTTCATAAAAAGACCGGAGAAAGTACTTTATTGCGGGATGGGCGGTTCTGCCATCAGCGGCGACATTCTTGGGACTATTGCCCAGAGCCGTTCGCGCATCCACTGGACCGTGAACCGGACCTCGCGTCTTCCCGAATGGGTTGATTCCAAAACGATCGTAATCCTTTCCAGCTATTCCGGTAACACATTCGAAGTCGAATCGATCTTCAAACAAGCGGTCGCGCGCAAAGCTCATTTTCTCGTGGTGGCGTCCGGAGGATGGCTTGCCCAGGAAGCTCTTAAGAGGAAGATCCCGCTTTTCCGTTTGCCTCAAGGGTATCCACCGCGTTTTGCGATTGGATACACGACGTTTTCGCTCCTTTTCCTTTTTATGCGTTACCGATGGTTCTCCGTCTCCGGAAAGGAGATCGGGGAAGTGCTTCGCGGGGTTTGCCATTTCCCGGAAGTACAAGCGCATAAGCTCGCGAAGCGGCTTTTCGAAAAGAATATCGTGATCTATGGGGGCGGCCTGATGCAATCCGTGGCGCTTCGGTGGCGCACTCAGTTTGCGGAGAACGCAAAGACGCTTGCCTCTTGCGAGGCGCTTCCCGAGATGTTCCACCACGAGGTCGAAGGTTGGGCTTTCCCGAAATTCAAGATCAAGCGTTCGGTGGCAATATTCCTGACGGACCTGAACGAGCCCCAGTGGCTTCAGAAGAAAAAGAAGGTCGCTATGAAAGCAATCCGGGAGCAGGGCGCCGAAGCCCTTGAGTTCAAGGCGCGCGGGGAGGGAGCTCTTGCCCGTATTTTCTCGATGATCATGCTGGGGGACTGGACGAGTTGTGCGCTCGCAAAACTTTATAGGGTCGATCCCATGTCGATCTGCGTGATCAACCGGATCAAAAAGGCGGTTTGCCCCGATAGAGATCGTCGGTAAATTTTTTTGGGAAGATGAGGAAAGAAGCACGTGAAATGTTTGAATTGTACGGAAACTTCGAGAATGCTTTCTATCTCTAACGGGGTGAACTAATGGGGCTCAAAGTCATCGTTCTTTGCGCGGGATACGCGACACGTCTTTATCCGTTGACCGAGAATATGCCGAAACCGCTCCTCCCGGTGGGGAATAAGCCCATTCTGGAGTGGATCCTGGAACGCGTCCAAAAGGTCCAAGGGGTGGAAGCCGTTTATCTCGTGAGCAACCATAAGTTCGCCGGGCATTTTGAGGCTTGGACAGCGAAGGTGAAATATCCCTGGCCGGTGGAGGTCGTGAACGATCACACCACGAGTAATGAGACTCGTCTTGGGGCGATCGGCGACCTGGCGTATGTGATCAAGACAAAAAAGGTCGATCCTTGTGACCTTCTGGTGATCGCGGGAGATAATTTCTTCGATTTTGATCTGGCTTCGTTCGTCGATTTCGGAAAAAAGAAAAGGCCTCATGGCATTATCGCGGTCTATGACGTCGGGGACAAGGAGCTGGCCAAACGCTATGGCCTTGTCAGGACCGATTCGGAGGGGAAGATCCTGGAATTTCAGGAAAAACCGCCTCAGCCGACGACGACCCTCGCTTCCAGCGGCATCTATTGGCTCCCCAAGGAGACTTGGAGCCTGCTTGACAGGTACATCGCGAGCGGCCATAATACCGACCAACCCGGCCATTATATGCGTTGGCTGGCTGAAACATCAGGCCTCTTTGCTTTTTCTCTTAAGGGAAAATGGTTGGATATCGGTGACCTCGCCTCTTATCAGAAAGCCAACGCCATCGTCAATACCCCAACAAATCCAAAGGAGTGACACCACCATGAAAAAAGGTCATTATTTCTTCACCTCTGAGTCTGTTTCCGAAGGGCATCCGGACAAGGTTTGCGATCAGGTTTCGGATGCGATCCTGGATGCCTATCTCGCGGGAGATCCCGCGTCGCGTGTGGCTTGCGAATGTTTGGCTACGACCGATCGTTTGACCATTGCCGGCGAGATCACGAGCAAAACCAAAGTGGACGCCGAGAAAGTTGCGCGAAACGTTATCCGCAAGATCGGTTATATAGATCCCAAGATCGGTTTCGATTATAAGACCTGCCGGGTTGATATTGCTCTCCATACCCAGTCCCCTGATATCGCGATGGGTGTCGATACGGGCGGCGCCGGAGACCAGGGCATGATGTTCGGGTTTGCCTCTAATGAAACAAAAGAACTTATGCCGCTTCCGATCATGCTCGCCCAAAAACTCGTCCGATATTTGACCGCGGTTCGTAAGAGCGGCAAGATCAAGTATCTCCGGCCGGATTCGAAGAGCCAGGTGACGGTGGAATATAACGGGGATGTGCCGGTTCGTGTGGACGCGGTGGTCTTGAGCTCCCAGCATGACGGGGATGTGACGCTGCCGACGATCACCAAAGATTTGATCGAAAAAGTCATCAAGAAGGTCATTCCGGCTAACTTGATGGACAAGAATACCAAGATCTTCATCAATCCGACCGGGCGTTTTGAAGTGGGCGGACCGCATGGGGACACCGGTCTTACGGGCCGCAAGATCATCGTGGATACTTATGGTGGCATGGGCCGCCACGGGGGCGGCGCGTTCAGCGGCAAGGATCCTTCCAAAGTGGATCGTTCGGCCGCGTATTTTGCCCGTTATGTCGCCAAAAACATTGTGGCAGCCGGCATCGCCAAGCGTTGCGAGATCCAGGTTTCTTATGCGATCGGCGTGGCGGAACCCGTTTCCATTCGAGTGGAAACATTCGGGACCAGCAAGCTCGACAACGAAGAAATCGTCGAAGCCGTCCGGAAAGTTTTTGATTTTACGCCGAAGGGGATTATCGCGACCTTGGACCTGCGCCGTCCCATCTACAACAAGACCGCTGCCTACGGCCATTTTGGCCGTACAGAAGCCGGTTTTACGTGGGAGAAAACGGACGCGGTCAACGCTCTTCGGAAAGCGTTGAAGCTCAAAGACAACTGTGGTTGCAGCAAAGTTACCTGCGCAGCTTAACTTAAAAAAAGAAAAAGGCCATGAAAAAAACTCAGAAGAAAGCTCCTGCTCTTAAATTGAAGAACGATTTCAAGGTCGCGGACCTCTCGCTTGCCGATTGGGGCCGCAAAGAGCTCGACATGGCTGAGAAAGAAATGCCAGGGTTGATGTCGACCCGGAAAAAGTACGGGCCGCAGAAGCCTCTCAAGGGCAAGCGGATCATGGGCAGTCTTCATATGACGATCCAGACCGCAGTCCTGATCGAGACTTTGATCGAACTCGGGGCCGATGTCCGTTGGTGTTCCTGCAACATTTTCTCCACGCAAGATCATGCCGCAGCGGCTATCGCCGCCAAGGGCATTCCCGTGTTTGCGTGGAAAGGGGAGACGCTCGAGGAATACTGGTGGTGCACGCTTCAGGCGCTCAATTTTCCGGGCGGCAAGGGGCCGAATCTCATTGTGGATGACGGGGGTGACGCGACGCTCATGATTCATTTGGGTTATGATGCGGAGAAGAACCCCAAGATCCTCGATCAAAAGGTCGAGACCCAGGACGAGATCGAGCTTTTCAAGCTTCTCAAGACGATCATGAAAAGCGAGCCCAAGAAATGGCACAGCGTCGTGAAGGAATGGGAAGGCGTTTCTGAGGAAACGACGACCGGCGTTCACCGGCTCTATAAGATGCAGGAACAGGGAAAGCTATTGGTTCCCGCCATCAACGTGAACGATTCGGTGACCAAATCCAAGTTCGACAACCTTTACGGTTGCCGCGAATCGCTGGTGGACGGGATCAAGCGCGCGACGGATGTGATGATCGCGGGCAAAGTGGCCGTGGTTCTCGGGTTCGGCGATGTCGGAAAAGGAAGCGCTCAGTCACTTTCTGCACTCAAGGCGAGGGTCATCGTGACCGAGATCGATCCGATCTGCGCGCTTCAAGCGACGATGGCGGGATATCAGGTCGCGCGTCTCGAAGATGTGCTTGGTATTGGGGATATTTATGTGACCACGACAGGCAATATCGATGTCATTACTGCCGAACACATGTCAAAAATGAAAGACGAGTCTATCGTTTGCAACATTGGACATTTTGACAATGAGATCCAGGTGACTCAACTTCAGAAATGGCCGGGCGTGAAGCGGATCAATATCAAACCGCAAGTTGATAAGTACATTTTTCCCGATGGGCATTCGATCATTCTGCTCGCGGAAGGCCGGCTTGTGAATCTGGGTTGTGCCACAGGACATCCGAGCTTCGTGATGTCGAATTCTTTCACGAATCAGACGCTCGCGCAGATCGATCTGGTGATGAATCCAAAGAAGCCCGGTGTGTATCGCCTTGAAAAGAAGCTCGATGAGGAAGTGGCACGGTTGCACCTCGACAAACTGGGTGCCAGGCTTACCAAGCTCACGAAAAAGCAGTCTGAGTATCTTGACGTTCCTTTCGATGGCCCCTACAAGCCCGAGCATTATAAGTATTAAAAGAGCGGGCTGGCGCGGCGCCTCATCCTGAGCGAGTTCTCCGGCAACGGTTCGTGGCCACTCTGTCTATTTTTATAGGAGCTATTCATGCAAAACTTTATTTATAAAAATCCAACCGAGATTCTCTTCGGCAAGGGCATGATCCGCGAGATCGCGGGGCGTGTTCCGAAAGATCAGGGCGTTCTTTTTCTCTACGGCGGTGGGTCCATCAAAGCCAATGGCGTTTATGAGCAAGTCAAAGCGGCACTCAAAGGCCATCGCGTGATCGAGTTTGGCGGCATCGAACCGAACCCGCTTTTTGAAACCTGCCTCAAAGCCGTCGAGACCGTAAAAAAAGAGAAAATAGGTTTTATTCTCGCCGTGGGCGGTGGGTCAGTCCTGGATGCCTCAAAATTTATCGCGGCAGCAGCGTGTTTCAGCGGCGCGGATGCGTGGTCCATCCTTCGTGAAAATGGTGCCAACGTCAAAGCGGCCCTTCCGATCGGGGCTATTTTGACGCTTCCCGCGACGGGCTCTGAGGCGAACGGGAATTCCGTGATCTCCCGGAAGGCGACGCAGGAAAAGCTTTGTTTTTTCTCGCGGCATGTGTTCCCTCAATTTTCCGTGTTGGATCCGGAAACGACATTCTCCTTGCCCATAAAGCAGGTGCGTAACGGGATTGTGGATGCCTTTGTCCATGTCATGGAGCAGTACATGACGTATCCGGCCGAGGCACCGCTCCAGGACCGGATAGCGGAATCAGTTCTCCAAACTTTGATCGAAGTAGCACCCGCGGCTCTGAAGAAACCAACGGATTATGAGGCCCGCGCGACATTCATGTGGAGCGCGACGCTAGCCTTAAATACCTTGCTCGGTTGCGGCGTGCCGCAGGATTGGTCGACGCATATGATCGCTCACGAATTGACCGCTTTTTACGGACTCGATCACGCCGAGACGCTTGCGATCATTCTTCCGGGGGTTTGGCAGTACAAATTGACCGCCAAAAAGAAAAAGCTGGAACAGTATGGCCGTCGCGTTTGGAACGTTAAAACCGCGAGAGAAGCCGTTCTGAAGACCGAAGCGTTTTTCCATTCCGTGAAGATGCCGACACGCCTGGGGGACTATAAAATTTCCGCAAAGGAAGCCGCGCGAAAAGTGCGTGAACGCTTCGCGGAACGAGATTCTGTTTTTGGTGAACACGGCGACATTACACCGGACGCTGTAGCAAAGATCATTGCTTCCCGCGCCTGAGCCTCCTTTAGAAAGAGCCTGTCTATGACGAAAACAAAGATCATTTGCACACTGGGTCCCGCTTCAAGCCGGAGCAGTGTCCTTCGGCAAATGATGCGAGCGGGAATGGATGTGGTGAGGCTTAATTTCTCCCATGGAACCCTTGCCGAGCATCTCGAAAAGATCCGGCTTGTCAGGGCGCTCAACAAAAAAAATCGCCGTCATATCCGTATTCTGGGAGATCTTGAAGGCTACCGCATGCGGATCGGCGAGCTGAAGGGACAACAGCCGGTCGAAGTTAAGAAACGGCAGGTTCTCTGGCTCACCACTGAAAATGTTGTTGGAGAAGGTTCGCGTATTCCTTTTGATTGGGCAGGGTCTTTGCGGCCGATAAAACCCGGGCAGTCCATCTTCATCGACGACGGGCTCATTGCCTTGAAGGTGGAGACCCGAGACAAGAAGAATCTTAAGACGCGCGTGATCGTTGGCGGTAAGATCAAAGAACACAAGGGAATCAATATCCCCGGTGTGCGATTGGATGTTACAGGGCTGACCCGGAAGGACAAGGAAGATATTCGTTTTTGCATCGACCATAAAGTGGATTATATTGCGCAATCTTTTGTGCGGAATAAGCGGGATATTCTGGATCTTCGAGCCCATCTGAAAAGTCATCCCCACATCTGCGGCGTGATCGCCAAGATCGAGAGTTGGGAGGGGATCCGCAACATTGATGAGATTATAAGCGTTTGCGACGGGATCATGGTGGCGCGAGGCGATATGGGGATCTCGATCCCGGTCTATGAAGTGCCGTATGTTCAGAAAAAGATTATCAAAAAGTGCAACAAGGCGAAGAAATTCGTGATCACGGCGACCCAAATGCTTGAAAGCATGACCGAGCATCCGATTCCGACACGCGCTGAAGTTTGCGATGTGGCCAATGCGATCCTCGACGGAACGGACTATGTGATGCTTTCCGCCGAATCCGCCGCGGGCCTTTATCCCATTCAATGCGTTGAGATGATGAACCAGATTATTAAATTCACCGAAAAAAACCCTTCGGTATAAACGGAATCCTTCTAGGAACCCAGAAAAGAATTTTTGACCATGACCGTTCTTTTGCAGGTAAATGACCTTCACAAAGCCTACGGGGCTGTGACGATCCTGGACGAAGCCACGGCATCCTTTGGGGATGACCAGAAGATCGGGGTGATCGGTCGCAATGGGGCGGGGAAATCCACGCTTTGTCGTATCATTACTGGGCACGAATCGGCTGATAGCGGCACCATTACGCGTAATACGGCGCTACGTCTCTCTTATCTCGAACAGCATGATACGTTCAAGCCAGGCGAAAATGTCTTGGATTTTTTAATGCGTACGACGCGAGCCGAACACTGGGAATGCGGGCAAATAGCATCGCGGTTTCAGCTCAAAAACGAGATCCTTGAGCAATCCGTGCGCAATCTCCCCGGAGGTTTCCAGACGCGCGTGAAACTTGCGGCCATGCTCCTGGGCGATCCAAATTTTTTGATCCTCGACGAACCGAGCAATTACTTGGACTTAAGTACCCTGATCCTTCTTGAGAATTTCCTGATCAATTTCCGCGGCGGATGTCTGGTCGTTTCCCACGATCGTGAATTTCTGAAGCGGACCTGCGACCACACCCTGGAAGTCGAGCACGGAGAGCTGGCCCTTTTCCCGGGGGATATCGAGGAGTATTTCGAGTTCAAGGAAGAACAGCTCGCCCAAAAGCAGGCTTACAATCGTGGCCTCGATAAGAAGCGCGAACAGCTTCAGACCTTTATTGACCGGTTCAAGGCCAAGGCTTCCACGGCGACGCGCGCGCAATCGAAGATGAAACAACTTTCGAAGCTCAAGACGATCGAGATCGCGCACCCCATGAGTACGGTCAAGATCCATATTCCTCCGGTGGAACCGAAAGCGGGAGTAGCGGTCACCTGCCAAGACCTCGTGATCGGTTATCCTGAGAAGGACATCGCCCGGAACATTCAGGTGGAGATCGACCGTGGGAAACACGTAGCCGTGCTTGGTAATAACGGGGAGGGAAAGACGACGTTCATGAGGACCCTTGCGGGGAATCTGCAGCCCAAGGGCGGTAGTTTCCGGTGGGGAACGGGACTAAAGATCGCTTATTACGCGCAGCATGTCTTTGCGGTGCTTGACCCGGAAGATGATGTTTACACCTATCTCTTGCGCGAAAGCGCTGACGGCGTGAACCGCCAAGATGTGCTCAATATGGCCGGATGCTTCCTTTTTAAAGGAGACGACGTGGAAAAGAAGGTGAAAGTCCTAAGCGGAGGCGAGCGGGCGCGGCTTGTTCTGGCGGGAATTCTTCTTTCCAAGAGCCATGTCCTCCTTCTTGACGAGCCGACGAACCATCTGGATTTTGAGACGGTGGAAGCCTTGGGGAGTGCGCTCAAATCATTCTCCGGCACCGTGGTTTTTATCAGCCATGACCGTACTTTCGTGAATCTTCTGGCTTCGAGCATTCTCGAAGTGAAGAAGGGGCGCATCCTTCATTACCCCGGGAGTTACGAAGATTATGTTTATCACCTAGAGCAAGTGGCGCGGGGGGAGGAAGAAGATAACGATGAGGATAATGCGTCGGCATCTTCCCAAAGCGCTGCGTCCAGAGTTCCTGTTGAAGCCCAGCCAGCAAAGAAGCATGAGCATAAGGCCGAGCTGGCAAAGCTCCGGAAGCAAATGGAAAAGGCCGAGGGTCGCGCGCGACATTTTACGGAGGAGCGCAACAAGGTCCTGGAGGAGATGGCGAAGAACCCGCTCCATTTTTCTAAGGATCGTAATGCGCACCTGAAGGAGCTCCAGATCCAGATCGAAGCTGCCGAATCCGAGTGGAACACTCTGGAAAAGAAGATAGGAAAACTTCAAGGATGAGAAACTTTGACGAGAGAGGACCCCGGGGGCCTCGTCGGGAGCGTCATTCAAGCCATGCCAGACAGGGACAAGTTCCTCATCGTCCTTCCTACCGCCCTCTCCATGAAGAATCGCGCCGCGTGGTGGCCGAAGACGAGAAAAAATTCTTTGCCAGCATTGCCGTGGATCCGACGCCGCGAATCCGACTTGAAGACGGTTCTCAGGAACTCACGATGCGTGTCATGGACTTGATCTGTCCGATCGGGATGGGGCAGCGCGGGCTCATTGTGGCCCCTCCAGGCTCTGGAAAAACGACTTTTCTGAAACACCTTTGCCAGGCTGTAGCCAAAAGCCGGCCTGAGATGAAGCTTTATTGCCTCTTGATCGATGAACGGCCCGAGGAAGTTACGGATTTCCGGCGCAGCGTGACAGCCGAGGTCCGGTGGTCCTCCTCCGATCAGTCGTACGATCATCATATTGAGACGGCGCGTGAACTTATGCAGCAAGTGTATCGCGAGGTTGCAGCCGGAGCGAACGTGATGGTCTTGGTCGATTCGCTAACGCGTCTTGCACGCGTGCATAACGCGGAGCAACGTTCCAGCGGCAGGACACTTTCCGGCGGCGTGGATGCGCGTTCGATGGAAGTGCCCCGGCGGATTTTTGGCTCTGCCCGCAAGATCGAACATGCAGGGTCGCTGACGAACCTCGCAACGATCCTCCTCGAGACCGGAATCCGTATGGATCAGCTTATTTTTGAAGAAGTCAAGGGGACAGGCAATAAGGAGATCTTTTTGTCGCGCGGGATCTCGAACC
>JBAXGK010000008.1:0-19783 GCA_037139435.1 Candidatus Omnitrophota bacterium
GGTAACATGAGAAATAGCTATTGGAAGTTTTCGAGTCTCTGTCTAATCGGGATGAGTTTTTGCCCAGGGGCTGTTTTTGCCGAGGGAGGAGGATCCGTTGAGGTTAAAGCGCCAGCTGCGGATGTTCCGACGCCGGCACCCGCGGCATCGGAAGGCCTCTTGATGAGTCTCTTAGGTCCGGTGGGGGTGGGCGATCTTTTGAAGAAAGGGAGTATCAATGTCTACGGTTATTCCGAGGCGGGGATCATGTATGACACCACGGCGACCCGGAATGGCATGGGTCCGACTTTTGTGGGCTTCAACTACTTCAAGAACACACCCATGCTCAACAAGGTCAGTTTGAACGTCGAGCGGACCGTCGACCCGACGAAGAAACAGTTTGATATTGGATTTCATGCCGAAACCCTCTTTGGTTCGGATGCTAAGTTTATTCATTCGAATGGGTTGATGGACAAGCAAACGGGTCGCTATCAATGGGATCTCCTCCAAGCTTATATCGACTTGGCATTTCCTTGCCTGCCGATGAAACTTCGCGTTGGAAAATGGATCGGATTGGCCGGTTTCGAGCAATTTAGCGCCAATATTTACGGAGCTTTCGGGGATCCATCGAGGGCGCTTTATTCTTACAGCTATCAGTTCCTCTATGCGGAGCCAAGCACTCAAACAGGCGCTTTGCTCACCTATGTGCTCAATCCGAAATTGACGTTTGACGCGGGGATTACCGAAGGCTGGAATCAGTCGATAAAGGATGCCAACCATGTTCCGGATTTTCTTGGCCGTTTGATCTACACGCCCACCGACAAGACTTCCGTCATTTTTGTAATGACCGAAGGTCCGGAGTTCCCGATTGGAGCGGGGCGCAATCTGCCTTCCGGTGATTGCAGCCATTGGTGGAATGCGTTCGACTTGGTTGTGACGCACAAGGTCACTCAAAAATGGAGCCTCGGTGCGGGCATGGATTATGTCCAGACCCCGAGAATCCCCGGTTACACAGGCGGGTCCAAACAATGGGGCGGTTTTGCCGGCTATAGCAGCTACGCGCTGAATCAGTACTTTACGCTGAACACCCGCGCGGAATGGTATGGGGACGGTTCCAAGGGGTTCTCCACTGGGAATGCCGGAGGCACCAACGCCAACTACATTGAAGTGACGCAGGGCGTGGCGATTAAGCCGTTTCCCCAAAACAATGTTCTGTCGCGTTTGCTGATCCGGCCGGAAGTTCGCTGCGATATCTCGGACCATGCGGTCTTTGCTCAAGGTCAACACAATCAAGTAACGCTTAGCGCGGACGCTCTTTTCACTTTTTAGAGTAACGTCGAAAATACGACGCGCTGGAGGGCAGCTGAGTTATTTGTTCTAGTGCGCAGGTCGAACGACTTCTCGGGAGTCCGGAATCTTCTCGGGCTCCTGAGAATTTTTTTGCTCGTCGGGGGCCTCAAAAGCCAGGGTCACCAGTAATCTGGACAGTCCTCAAGGCCTGAAGTATCCTACGCCCCAAAAAAGGGGACGAGGAAATGAAAAAAAATCGTTTTGGAATCGTATTGTTCTTATTGCTGGTGGGCGGGGTCATTTTTTCGAAGGTGGGTTGGGCGGCGGATTTTTTAAATCCGGTAGAAGATGTCCAAAAATGTGACCGGGCTTTGCATATCATGGCGATGCTCTTGGTCGGTTTTGGTTTTTTAATGGTTTTTGTCAAAAAGTACGGGCGCTCCGCGCTCACGGCGACCTTTCTCTTGGTGAGTGTTGCCATTCCTCTCTACATTTGTCTCAATAGTTCAGGTTTGTTCGGAGGCGTCAAGCCGGGGGTTGAGGGGCTCATATTGGCAGAGTTTGCGGCCGCGGGTCTTTTGATATGTGCGGGGGCAGTGCTGGGCCGATTAAAGATGTTTCAGTACATTCTTCTAGGGCTGCTTTTTGTGCCTTGCTACATGCTGAATGAATGGATCCTTCTCTCGGGAGGATTGGGGCTGTTGGCGAAGGGCGGTTTTGCGGATACGGGAGGTTCTATTGTCATTCACGCTTTTGGAGCTCTTTTTGGCTTAGGCTTGATCATGACCATGACGACCCAAAAAGAATTTGAAACACCGATCGAAACAGACGCTGCGAGTGACCGGTTTTCAATGTTGGGGAGTATGGTCCTGTGGATCTTTTGGCCGAGTTTTTGCGCGGCGCTTGTGCCGGCCGCCCAGGTGCCACAAACGGTCATTAATGTCGTGCTTGCTCTTTGCGGTGCCACCTTAGCGACCTATATTGTTTCCAGCGCTTTAAGACGCAAGATCTCGATCGCGGATATTGCCAATGCATCGCTAGCGGGTGGCGTGGCCATCGGTTCTACCTGTGATCATGCCAATCCCGTAAGCGCCATCACGATCGGATTGTGCGCCGGGGCTTTGTCGGTATTCGGCTTTGCGGTGGTCCAATCGTGGCTGCAGAAGAAGATCGCGAAAGTGGATACTTGCGGGGTCCTGTATTTGCATGGGCTTCCCGGTTTGATGGGCGGGCTTGCGGCGGTGTTCGTTGTCAGCGGGCTAAACAGTCGAATTCAGCTGACAGGCATTATGATCGCGGTAGTGATTGCGCTTATCAGCGGTTATGTTTCAGGGCGGGTACTGGCGCTTTTTGGCCGGAGAGTGACGGCCTATGAGGACGCTGAAGAATTTCTGGATGCCTAGGCGAGCTCGATCGAAAAAGCTTTGTCCGGCGCTTGGATTTCACGGTGTTTTAGGAGTCTGAGTCCCACGGAATTGACGATTATCCGCTGCTGGACAGTTCTCCAAACCTGAAGTATCCTATGCCCCAACGTAAAGGCAGTTTGATCAGTTTGGAAGCCCACTGATTCACTTACCCCAAAGAAAAACCATGAAAAAAGCGATACTAGCGCTCGAGGATGGTGTGTGGTTCGAAGGCGAAGGTTTTGGCGCCGACGGTGAAACTTTTGGGGAAATTGTTTTCAATACCGGCCTAAGCGGCTATCAAGAGATCCTAACCGATCCCTCCTATAAAGGTCAGATGGTTTGCATGACCTACCCCCACATCGGCAATTATGGTATCAACTCGGGCGACATGGAATCCTCCCGGCCTTGGGTCGAAGGGTTTATCATCAAGGAATTGAGTCCGATCGTGAGCAATTATCGCTCCGAAATGACGCTCGATGAATACCTGAAGAAATACAATATCCTCGGCATTCAGGGGATCGACACCCGCAAGCTTGTGAAGCATCTCAGGACCGTGGGCGCGAAGAAAGCGGTTATTTCCACCCAGGAACTCGATCCCAAAAAACTCATCCAAAAGGCTAAAAAATCCCGAAGCATTGAAGGTGTGGACCTTGTTAAAGAGGTCATGTGCCAAAAACCTTTTGTGTTCGATGAGGTCATGCCCGCGGAATTCGCCTGGGGGGATCAGCGGAAAAAGAAATTCAAGGTTGTGGCCGTGGATAGCGGTACCAAATGGAATATCCTCCGGAAACTCAACCAGCACGGCTTTCATGTTCAAGTCGTTCCCGCGACCGCGACGGCCGAAGAGATCCTGGCCTACCAGCCGGACGGGATCTTTCTTTCAAATGGCCCCGGCGATCCTTCGGCGGTGAAGTATTTGGTTGAAACGGTTCGCAAGCTTATTGGGAAAAAGCCCATATTTGGGATCTGTCTCGGGCATCAGATGATCGGGCAAGCGCTTGGCGGAAAGACCTCGAAACTCAAGTTCGGGCACCACGGCAATAACCAGCCGGTCATGGACCTCAAGACCCGGAAAATCGAGATCACCTCTCAGAATCATAACTTTGTGGTGAATGTTGATACGCTTCCGAAGAACGAGGTCGAGATTACCCACATCAATTTGAATGACAAGACGCTTGAGGGGTTGCAGCATAAGAAGCACCCGCTTTTCAGCGTGCAATATCACCCCGAGAATGCTCCGGGGCCCCACGACAGCGACTATCTCTTCACAAGATTTTATGAACTGATCAGCAAACACGTAAGTTAAAAAAAGGGGACGTGTGAGATTATGCCAAAACGTAACGATATCAAAAAGATCCTGATCATCGGGTCAGGGCCCATCATTATCGGTCAGGCTTGCGAATTCGACTACTCTGGGACACAAGCTTGTAAGGCTCTTCGCAAAGAAGGGTATGAGATCGTGCTTGTGAATTCTAACCCCGCCACGATCATGACCGATCCGGAAATGGCGGATCAGACCTACATCGAACCCCTGACCGTTGAAAGTCTCGAGAAGATCATCGCCAAAGAAAGGCCAGACGCCCTTTTGCCCAATTTGGGAGGACAAACGGCGCTCAATCTCTCCTCCACGTTGCATAAGACCGGTATCCTCGAAAAGTATGGCGTTCAGATCATCGGGGTCAAAGCGGATGCCATCGAACGAGGTGAAGACCGTGAGGTTTTTAAAATGACCATGGCGCAACTTGGGATCCCGGTGCCCCAGTCCGCTACGGCCAACACCGTCGAAGAATGCGAAGCGATCGCTCAAAAGATCGGTTATCCGGTCGTGGTCCGTCCCGCTTATACGATGGGCGGCACCGGCGGCGGGATTGCTTATAACATCGAGGATCTGCGTATCATCGCGCTCCGGGGGCTTACGGTAAGTATTGCCCGCCAAGTGCTTATTGAAGAAGCGGTGATCGGATGGGAGGAGTTGGAGCTGGAGGTCGTTCGCGACGCGAAAAACCAGAAGATCACGGTCTGTTTTATCGAGAATGTGGATGCCATGGGCGTTCATACGGGAGACAGCTTTTGCGTCGCGCCGATGCTGACGGTTGCGCCGGAGTTGCAGAAAAAGCTCCAGGAATATTCATACAAGATCGTTGATGCGATCGGCGTGGTCGGCGGCACGAACATCCAGTTCGCGCATAATAAAAAAGACGGCCGCGTGGTCGTGATCGAGATCAATCCGCGTACGTCCCGGTCTTCAGCGCTGGCTTCAAAAGCGACAGGTTTTCCCATCGCCATGGTCTCGACCCGGCTTGCCGCCGGGCTGACGATGGATGAGATCCCTTATTGGCGGGATGGAACGCTCGAAAAGTACACTCCGAGCGGTCAGTATGTCGTTGTCAAATTCGCCCGCTGGGCGTTCGAAAAATTTCCCAAGGCCCAGGATATTCTCGGGACCCAGATGAAAGCCGTGGGGGAGGTCATGTCCATCGGCAAGAATTTCAAGGAAGCGTTCCAGAAAGCCATCCGGTCTCTTGAGATCGGCCGTTATGGTCTCGGGGGGGCGAAGGATTTCAAAGAGCTTTCCGTGGAGCAGCTCCGGGGACGCTTGGCCCATCCTTCGAGCGAGCGGATCTTCCTGATGTATGAGGCCCTACGAAAAGGGTTTTCGGTCGAAGAACTTTACAGCATGACCCACATCGGCGAATGGTTCATCAACGAGATGAGAGATCTCGTGATGTTCGAGGAAGAGATCCTCAAATATTCCTGGGACAAGTTCACGGACAAGGATCTCATCAAGGCCAAGGAATGGGGTTTTTCGGACCGCTATCTCGCGGGACTGTTCAAGGTCTCGGAATCTGCGGTACGGGAACGCCGTATCCGTCTCGGCAAGATCGCGCGGTACGAAGCTGTGCCGGTGAGCGGCGTGGAAAGCGCGGCGTATTATTATTCCACCTACCACCCCGGGAAAGAAGATGTGGCGGTTTCAAAAAATAAAAAGATCCTTATTCTCGGCGGCGGCCCGAACCGGATCGGCCAGGGGATCGAGTTCGATTATACCTGCGTGCACGCGGTTTTCGCGCTCCGCGCCGCAGGCTATGAGTCGATCATGATCAATTGCAACCCCGAAACCGTCTCGACGGACTATGACACGGCGAACAAGCTTTACTTTGAGCCCTTGACGATCGAGGATGTCCTGACGATCTATGAAAAAGAAAAACCCGACGGTGTGATCGTGCAGTTCGGGGGGCAAACGCCTCTCAATATCGCCCGGCAGCTCAAAGAAGCCGGAGTGAAGATCCTCGGGACAACGCCGGAAAGCATTGCTTTCGCGGAGGATCGCGAACTTTTCCGCGAAAAGATGATCGAGCTCGGCATCCCGCAGCCCGAAAGCGGCATTGCGCGTTCACTGGACGAAGCGCTAGTGACCGCGGGAAAGATCGGCTATCCCCTGATGGTCCGTCCTTCCTTTGTTCTCGGCGGCCGGGGGATGGAGATCATTTATGACGAAACCATGCTGAGAAAATACGCCGTCGAAGCCATCAAGGTGAGCCCGGAGCATCCGATGCTCATTGATCGTTTTCTTGAGAAGGCGCTCGAATGTGAAGTCGATGCCCTCTCAGACGGGAGCGATGCTTTTGTGACCACCGTCATGGAGCATATTGAATGGGCGGGAGTGCATTCAGGGGATTCAGCCTGCTCGATCCCGAGCCGGACCATTTCGAAAGAACATCTGGAGCAGATCCGGGACTATACGGCCAAGATCGCAAAGGCGCTCAAGGTTGTAGGTCTCATCAATGTCCAGTACGCGATCTGTGACGGCAAGGTTTATATCCTCGAAGCCAATCCGCGTGCCTCACGCACGGTGCCGATCGTTTCCAAGGTCACGGGCGTGCCGATCGCGCGCATCGCGACCGAGATGATGCTCGGGAAAAAGATCAAAGATTTTCCGGCATTGAAAGGAGTCAAGGCGTGGTTTTTTGGCGTCAAGGAAGCTGTTTTCCCGTTCAATATGTTCCCGGAGGTCGATCCTGTTCTTGGTCCCGAGATGCGCGCCACGGGGGAAGTGATGGGGGTGGGGGACAATTTCGGCGCTGCGTTCTATAAAGCGCAGGAAGCCACGGGAGCTAAACTTCCGTTAGAAGGCAATGTGCTTCTAACCGTTGCGGGCAAGGATAAGGAAATGCTTCCGACCATCGCGCGGAAACTTGCCGCGCTCGGGTTTAAGATCTTTGCGACCGAAAAAACAGGCGCGTTCCTGACGTCCCAAAAGATCGAAAACACCTTCATCAAAAAGATCCATGAAGGACAGCCGAATATCGCGGATGCCATCAAAAATGGCGAGTTGCACCTAATCATCAACACGCCGGAAGGGCGCGGAGGCCAGGCGGATGATAGTTATATTCGCATGATGGCGATCCAGCGCAAGTTGCCGTATGTGACTTGTATGGCCGCGGCCGAGGCGACCGTTGAGGGGATCGCTGCGGCGAAGAAGGACAAGATCGTACCGAAATCGCTACAGGATTATTATGGCGCCAAAAAACAACTGGTTGAAAGCCGCATGTCGTAAGTCGTATTTCGAAATAAAAAACCGTAACGATTTTTCGACATACGATATGCGACATACTAAGGACGGTATTTGAATGCCAAAACGCACCGACATCAAAAAGATCCTGATCATCGGGTCCGGGCCCATCATTATCGGCCAGGCCTGCGAATTCGATTATTCGGGAGCGCAAGCCGTGAAGGCCTTGAAGGAAGAAGGCTACAAGGTCGCGCTCATTAATTCGAATCCCGCGACCATCATGACCGATCCCGACCTCGCGGACGCGACTTACATCGAACCGCTCACCGTGGAATTTCTCGAGAAGGTCATTATTAAAGAAAAGCCGGACGCGGTCCTGCCGACCATGGGTGGACAAACGGGGTTGAATCTTGCGGTCGAGGCCTACGAAGCGGGAGTGTTCCAACGCCATAATGTCGAGATGATCGGCGCGAAATACGAAGCGATCAAGAAGGCTGAGAATCGCGAGGAATTCAAGCGCGCCATGCTGAAGATCGGCCTGGATCTTCCGAAAAGTGATTTTGCCTATTCCCTGGAAGAAGCCGAGAAGGCTGCCGAAAAGATCGGTTATCCGGTGATCGTGCGGGCGAGTTTTACGTTGGGAGGGTCCGGGAGCGGTGTTTGCCATGATCTCGAAGAACTCCGGGCCACGGCGCGCACGGGGCTTGATTACAGCCGGGTCCATGAGATCTTGATCGAAGAATCGATCGTTGGATGGAAAGAGTATGAGCTGGAGGTGATGCGCGACAAGAACGATAATTTTGTGGTCATTTGTTCGATCGAGAATCTGGACCCGATGGGAGTCCATACGGGCGATTCCATCACCGTGGCGCCGGCGCAGACCCTAACGGACCGGGAGTACCAGCGGATGCGCGATGCCGCCCGCAAAGTCATGTCCGAGATCGGTATTGAGACCGGCGGTTCGAACGTCCAGTTCGCAGTCGACCCCAAAACAGGTCGCATGGTCATTATTGAAATGAACCCCCGCGTTTCCAGATCCTCGGCCCTTGCCTCTAAAGCCACGGGATTCCCGATCGCGAAATTCGCGGCCAAACTCGCCGTCGGGCTCACGCTCGATGAGATCCCCAACGACATTACCAAATATACGCCTGCCTCGTTCGAACCTTCGATCGACTATTGCGTGGTCAAGATCCCGCGTTTTGCGTTTGAAAAATTCGAGGGGGTGGATGACCGTTTGTCGACCCAAATGAAATCCGTGGGTGAGGTCATGTCCATTGGACGCACTTTCAAGGAAGCTTTTCAAAAAGGACTGCGTTCGCTGGAGACGAAGCGCTTCGGGTTCGGGGGCGACGGCAAGGATAAAATCTTCGATCTCACGCTCAAAACGCGCGAAGAATATCTTCAGTTCACGAAGACCGTCCCGCAGGACAAGGAGCTTCGTGAAAAGATCTTCGCTCATGCGAAGGTTCCCCGAGAAGACAGGATTTTTTATTTGAAATACGCCTTTCTGGCCGGGTACACCCTCTTGGAGATCTATAAAAAAACAGGCGTCGATCCTTGGTTCCTGGCGCAGCTGAAGCAGATCATTGATATGGAAAAGGAGTTGCTTGCCGCACAGGGAAAGCCGAAGCTGCAGGACGCGATGATGCGGAAGGCCAAGCAGTACGGGTTCTCCGACCGTCAGCTTGCGTTTTATTGGGAAATGAAAGAAAAGGATGTTCGTAAGAAGCGCAAGGGACTTGGCATCAAGCCGGTCTATAAGTTGGTGGATACCTGCGCCGGGGAATTCAAGGCTTACACACCGTACTTTTATTCGACCTACGAAGATGAGGACGAGTCGAACCCGAGCCGTAAAAAGAAGATCATGATCCTCGGCGGCGGGCCGAACCGCATCGGCCAGGGGATCGAATTCGATTACTGCTGCGTTCACGCCGTGATGGCCCTCAAAAAACTGGGCTATGAAACGATCATGGTCAACTCCAACCCCGAGACCGTGAGCACGGATTATGACACGTCCGACAAACTTTTCTTCGAACCGCTTACGCTGGAAGACGTCCTCAACATTTATGAAAACGAAAAGCCGCTGGGCGTGATCCTGCAACTGGGGGGGCAAACACCCTTGAATCTCGCGAAATCTCTTGTGGCGAATGGCGTGAAGATCCTCGGGACCTCAGTCGACGCGATCGACCGCGCCGAAGACCGGGACCGGTTCAAGAAGCTTCTTAAGAAGATTGGCCTTCGCCAGCCCGCCAACGGGATCGCGACGAGTCTGGAAGAGGCCCATCAGATCGCCAAAGAGATCGGCTATCCCGTCGTCATACGTCCGTCCTATGTACTGGGAGGGCGTGCCATGGAGATCGCTTACGACCAGACGTCGCTCAAAAAATATATGAAGCAGGCCGTGGAGGCAAGCGGTGAACACCCCGTGCTGATCGATAAGTTCCTCGAAGACGCGACGGAGATCGATGTGGATCTTATTTCTGACGGCAAGATCGGGGTGGTGGGTTCTGTGATGGAACACATTGAAGAGGCGGGGATCCATTCCGGAGATAGCGCCTCTGTCATTCCGCCTTTCTCAGTTCCCCGGGAGATCGTGGAAGAGATCCTTTCAAAGACCAAGCAGATCGCCAAGGAGCTGGGCGTCGTGGGACTAATGAACGTCCAGTATGCGATCCAGAAAGAGCAGGTTTATTGTCTGGAAGTGAATCCCCGCGCGTCGCGAACGGTGCCGTTCGTGAGCAAGACGATCGGGGTGCCGCTGGCAAAACTCGCGGCCCAGCTCATGGCAGGGAAAACGCTTAAAGACCTGAAATTCACCGAGGAGATCGTGCCGAAGCACATCGCGGTGAAGGAGTCCGTATTTCCCTTTGTGAAATTCCCGGGGGTCGACATCATCCTTTCGCCGGAGATGAAATCCACCGGAGAAGTGATGGGGATCGATAAAGATTTTGGCCGGGCGTTCTACAAGTCCCAGGACGCGGCGATGAGCTGTATCCCGCGCAAGGGTACGGTCTTTATCAGCGTGAAAGATACCGACAAGCCGAAGATCGCCGAGATCGCCAGGGAATTTCATCGCCTCGGTTTTAAGATCGTATCGACCAAAGGGACGACGCAAGTGCTGAAGGATTACCGGGTGCCGGTCCAGGAGATCCTAAAGATCACCGAAGGAAGTCCGAACATTGGGGATTGGGTCAGGAATAAGAAGATGGATCTCATCATCAATACGCCGAGCGGGAAAGGCCCGATGCTGGATGAGGGGAAGATCCGGTCGCTTGCGGTCGCCTTCAGCATTCCGTGCATCACCACTCTAAGCGCCGCGCGCGCGGCTCTCCGGGGGCTCCAGGCCGTCAAGGATAGTGACCTGGATGTCCGGTCGATCCAGGACTATCACGGCGTTAAGAGCAAATAATAAAAGGAGAGCCTGCCCCGTTAGAGATTTACGGAGGCAGTATGGGATCGGATTTAATCGTGATAGGAACGGCTGGTTTTTATACAGTTCATTTTTCAAATAGACGGAAGCGCTAAAAGCGCTTCCTAGCTCTAACGGGGTAAACATGATCAGCACCGGAGTGAAAGGCCTTGATAAGGTCATTACGGGATTGCGCCTCGGCGATAATGTCGTGTGGCAGGTTGACGCCATTCACCATTATGCTGAGTTCGTCGCGCCGTTCGTTCAGAAAGCCCTCGAAGAAAAGAGAAGGCTCGTTTATATCCGCTTCGCCAACCATGAGCCTCTTTTAAAGGAAGACAAGAACATCACGGTCTATAAGCTCGATCCGCATATGGGCTTTGAGCCTTTTTCCGCCGAGATCCACAGCATTGCGAAGAAAGAAGGCGAAGGCGTTTTTTATGTTTTTGACTGCCTCTCGGATCTGCTTTCGGCTTGGGCCAATGACCTTATGATCGGGAATTTCTTCAAGATCACCTGCCCCTACCTTTATGAACTGAATACGATCGCCTATTTTGCTCTCCTGCGAAGCCGGCATTCATTCAAAACCGTTGCCCGCATCCGGGACACGACGCAGCTTTTGATCGATGTGTATTATTACCATGGCGATTGTTACATCCATCTCTTGAAGGTCTGGAACCGGTATTCGCCGACCATGTTCTTGCCCCATGTCCGGCAGAAGGAAAAATTCATTCCGATCGCCAATAGCGCCGACACGGCGAAGGTTTTTTCTGAGATCTTCAAAAAAGGGGCCAAGAGCGCCAAACGGAATCTGGATTATTGGGATCAGCTTTTCATGAAGGCGGAGGACCTGGCAGGCCAAAAAGGCGGTTCCCGGGAAGTAAAAGGACAGATGATGGATCAGCTGTGCCGGATCGTGCTGGCACGCGATGAAAAAATGTTGGCTCTGGCCAAGGGGAACCTTGTCCTTGATGATCTTTTGAATATCAAGTCGCGGATGATCGGGACCGGGTTTATCGGAGGTAAATCCGTGGGGATGTTGATCGCCCGGAGCATTTTGGCGAAAGAAAAGTCCCTGGAAACGGAAAAGCTTTTTGAGCCTCATGATTCCTTCTACATCGGGTCGGACGTTTTCTATACCTACATCGTTGAAAATGGGCTGTGGAAAGATCACATGGTGCAGCGGACTCCGGAGGGGTATTTCAAAGTGGCCGGGAAGCTTCATGAGGAATTGTCTCGCGGTGTTTTCCCGGAGGAGATTAAGGACCAATTCCTGCAGATGATCGAGTATTTCGGACAATCGCCGATCATTGTCCGTTCCAGCAGTTTGCTCGAAGATAGTTACGGGAATGCTTTTGCCGGAAAGTACGAAAGTGTTTTTTTGGTGAACCAGGGAACACCCGACGAACGCTACGCAAAGTTCGTCGAAGCGGTTCGCCGGATCTATGCTTCCACGATGAACCCGGATGCGTTGGCCTACCGGTTGCAGCGTGGGCTCGATCAGATGGACGAGCAAATGGCGCTTCTTGTTCAACGGGTCTCAGGCGCTTACCATCAGGATTATTTTTTCCCCGATGCTGCCGGGGTCGGGATCTCCCAGAACGTTTTTGTCTGGAAAAGCAGTCTGGATCCCAAGGCAGGCATGTTGCGCCTGGTCCTGGGCCTGGGGACCCGTGCGGTCAATCGCGTCGAAGGGGATTATCCGCGGGTTGTGGCGCTGGACGAACCGCTTCTCAAGGCCTATGCGGGGATGGCGGCCACGCAGCGATTTTCCCAGCATGATGTCGATGTCTTGAATGTTAAAGAAAATATCCTGCAAACACTCTCGTTTAGGGAATTACTGAAGCAAAAGGTGGAGATGCCTCTGGAACTTCTGGCGATTAAAGATCACGAAGTCGCTGAGAAATTAAAAGCGATGGGGTCGGAGGAAGAGCCCTGGATCATTACCTTCGACAACCTAGTCTCCAAAACAAAGTTTGGTCAGATCATGCAAAAGATCCTCAAATCCTTGGAGGCCGCCTATGGCTATCCGGTGGATATCGAGTTCACGGTCAATTTTAAAAAGAGCGGGGGATTTCAGGTGAACCTGCTTCAATGCAGGCCGATGCAGACCAAGGGATTGGGGCAGCGAGTTAAGATCCCAAAAACGATTCCCAAAGAAAAAATTCTCTTTCAGTCGAAAGGAAATTTTCTGGGAGGCAATATTTTGCAGACGATCGACAGGATCATCTACGTGGACCCGGAGGCTTATTGCGGATTGGAAACACAATCCGAGCGCTATGACATTGCGCGCGTTGTCGGAGAGCTCAATCGAAAGATCGAAAGCAAAGAAAAAAATGCCGTCATGCTTTTGGGACCTGGCCGTTGGGGGACGACGACGCCGTCTTTAGGGGTGCCGGTCTCTTTTGCGGAGATCAATCACATCACCGTTCTTGGGGAGATCGCTTTTGTGACGGAGAATGCATCTCCCGAGATCTCTTTTGGGACCCATTTTTTCCAAGATCTCGTGGAAACGGGGATCTTCTACGTGGCTCTTTTTCCCGGCGATCCGGGTGTTTCGATGGATCAGAAATTCTTTGATGCGATCCCAAAGACGCTGAAGAAATTAGCGCCGGACTACAAGAAATATGAACATGTTGTTAAGGTGTTCGATGTGAAGAAGAACGACCTCAAGATCGCCGCGGACATCCTCTCCCAAAAAGTCGTCTGCTACTTCGGCTAGTTCGCAGATTCCACGGATTCATTCCCACACCTGCTTTCTTAGGGGGCCGTGGGCAACTGCCTCGTTTGCTAATTCAAAATCGATGTGCTAGCTTTTAGCTAAGGGCAAAACCTGAGAGATCAGGTGACGTTCGCCGCATTTTGCGGCGGACCCGCAGAATGTTTCTGCGGGCAAAACCACAATCCCGAACGTTCGAAAGTGTTGAGAGTCTTCGAATGAGGGAGGTTGGGTTGCCGGGAAGGGGATTCTCGTGAAGCGTGGCATTCGTAAGTCCTTCGTGGTTCTCGTGCTTGCGGTTGTGCCGTTTGTCTACGCGCAGCCGGTGTCTTTCTCGCAAGATATCCTAGTATCTCCCGAGGCCATTTTCCCTGGCATTTCCGTATCGATTGGAAGATTCCAGGCGACGGTGACCGAACCGGCTTTTTACGGTACGGCTTCCTGGTACAGCCGGTCTGATCGTGGTATCAAAAAGCGGACAGCGAGCGGAGCGATCTTTGACCCTTCCCAGAGGACCTGCGCTTCATGGGTTTTTCCCCTAGGGACCCGAGTCCGTGTTACCAATCTGAAGAATGGACGTTCTGTTATTTGTGTGGTGAACGATCGTGGGCCCGCCAAGAAACTCAAGCGACTGGTCGATCTGACCAAAACTTCTTTTCGTGAGATCGCGGATACCAAGCATGGGCTTATCCGGGTCAGTGTAGTAGCTCTTAGCCCTGCTTCTAAGCGGGCCGCTTAAAGAAACAATGCTGGTTTTTGTCAAACTTCAATGTTAAATTATTCTAACCATGAACAAACTGTCTAAAGCCATCATCTCGTTTCTTGTTCTGCTTGCCTTTGCTTGCCCTTTAATCGCCGGGGAGGTGGCGCCGGAGGCTGCGATCCAGGAAGAAGGATCGATGCAGCGCAAAGCGCAGCGAGGGTTTCTCAATGTTGCGCTTTCCCCGTTCGAGATCGCCAATGAGCTTTCCAAAGAGGTTCGTAATAACACAGCTCCGCCCAGCTGGATCGCGGGATTGGGGCGAGGTTCAATCTATGCCGTGGGGCGAGCTTTGGTGGGGGTCTATGAAATGGTGACTTTTCCGATTCCTTATCCGGCGCACTACAAGCCGGTCCTTCAGCCTGAATTTCCTTGGCAACTCGCGAAAGAAAAACCTAATTTCTAAACAACAACCTTAGTGCTTCCTCCCAGGAAGGCGAGGGCCTCTTTCGATGAGAAATCATAAAGTTCTTGAGGATTATTTCCGAAGGTATTTGTATGAGCAGAGAACTTTTTTAGATTTAAGTCTCTTTCCGGTCTTTTGGAGTATTTCCGATAAAAGGAGGATGGGGCATGAAAAATAAAGTGCTGATAGGGATTGTGATCGGACTTCTGGTTCTTGGGGTGGCGGCTTTTTCATTGTCGCGGTGTTTCGGAGGTGGCAGGACATGCGGTCTGAACCGTGTGGCTCTCTCAGAGTCCTTTGTTGCTAAGGAGCGGCCACGTTCAGAAGCCGAATATGACGCAAGCAGGGCACCTTCTCAAGAGGTGGCGGCAACGAGGTTTTTAGCTCAAGGAAAAGGCGTTCCTGCCTCACTGAAAGTTTCTTCCGGTGCGGATATCGCAGTGACCCGGAAACTTATCAAAAACGCCTTTTTGAGGCTTGAGGTCAAGGATTGCGCACGGATCCGGGATGCTATCGTTACGCTTGTCGGGAAAAAGAACGGGATTGTGATGAACGCGCAATTGGACCAGGATGAGGGGGCTTCCAAGAATGGTACGGTTATTTTCAAGATCGAGCCCAAGGAACTGGAAGTGGTCCTGGCGGACGTGAAGCGATTAGGAAAAGTCAAATCCGAATCCGTGACGGTCGAGGACGTGACCGAAGCCTATGTGGACCTTCAAGCGCGGCTCAGGAACCTTATCAAGGTTCGGGACCGGTTCGTGAATATTCTCGATGATAAGGCGAAGCAGGTGAAAGACATCGTCGAGATCGAAAGAGAACTGGCCCGCGTGGGCGGCGAGATCGAGGCCTTGGAGGGCAGGCTCAAGTATCTGGATTCACAGATCGACCTCTCAACCGTGACCGTTAATTTTTATGAGATTCGGGTCAAAGTTCTCGGTTCGCTGGATCTCGGGCGAAAGTTCCGGGAAGCAATGAGAACGGCGGTGGAAGCTGGCATCAACGTGGTTTACGCGATCATCGTGATCATCGGAATGGCATTTCCCTTTGTTGTAGCGGGTGTTTTGATCTGGGGAGTCGTTATTTTTATCAAGAAGCTTCGCGGAAAGAACAAATAGTCACAGTCAAAAAAGAGGCGTTATCGAAGGCTTGCGAGAAGCGCTTTCGGCAGCGCCTTTTTTTGTGAGAAGATTTTTTTAGATTATTTTTTATCACTCTGCGACAAAAATTTCAGGACTTCCTTCGCGGCTCGAGCGCTCGCGCCTTTTTCCCCAAGTTTCTCCCTGACCTGACGGAACTCTTCTTTCATTTTCTGCTGAAGTTCCTGGCTTTGGAGGAATACCTTGGCTTCATGAGCGAGTGTTTCAGGGTGGGCGTCTTGCTGGATGAACTCTGGCACGACTTTGTCGTCCGCAAGAAGATTCACAAGCCCGAGGTAGGGGACTTTGATGAGATGTTTGCCGAGAATATAGGTCGACCAGCTTGCCCTATAAAGAAGGAAGAATGGGGTCCCGATGAGCGCGGTCTCTAGCGTTGCGGTCCCCGAGGCGACGTAGGCGAAATCCATAGCTTTCACAAGTTCATAAAACGGGACAGAGGGGCATTCTACTTTGAAAGATAATCCCTGAAGCAGTTCGTCATAGACTTCGGGCCGGACGTTTGACGACTTCGAGGTAAAAAAAACGGCCTCGGGAAAGTCCTTCAGGAGAAGGGCCGCTGCTTGAAGCATGACCGGCAGGATGCGTTTGACCTCTTTTTCCCGGGAACCTGAAAAAAGTCCGATCGCTTTTTGGTTTGGACTGATTCCGATCTTGGTGCGGAGCACTGCGGCCTCCGGGAGTTCCGGAATCGCATCGAGCAGGGGATGCCCCACGAATTTGACGGCGACCCCTTCCTTTTCATAGAAATCCTTCTCGAATGGCAGGATGACAAGCATTTCGCGAATATGCTTTTTTACAATATGGATCCGGCGCTTTCCCCATGCCCAGAGCTGCGGGGAGATGTAATAGAGAACGGGAGCGGCAGTGGGGAGCTTTTTGGCGAGCCGGAGATTGAAGGCCGGGGAGTCGATCAGGATCACGGCGTCCGGCTTTTCAGCCCGTATATTTTTGAGCGTTTCGTTAAAGATCTTAAGATACTTGAAATAATTGCGAAGCACATCGCCTAAGCCAAGCGCCGAGATCTTTGTCATATCATGAAAGATCTGCATGCCTGTGGCTTGCATCTTGGCTCCGCCCACGCCGCAGAATTCTGCTCCGGGCGAGAGTTTTTGGATCTCGGAAATAAGATGAGCTCCGTGAAGGTCACCCGAGGCTTCGCAGGCAACTAAAAAAAATTTTCGCGGCATATTTTGGCGCTCCATTAAATCAGACACTGTCATTCCCGAATGTTTCTGTCGGGAATCCAGTATATAAGTTCCGGCCTGGATCCCCGCCTTCGCGGGGATGTCAGGAAAGGAACTGGGATGACAAAAATAAAATCAGGTTTTAAGACCAGGCTTGGGATGCTCAGCCTGGATCTTTTTCGCGATCTCGAGTGCGATCGCCAGGGCGTCCCGGGCCGCCGTGTCGGGTTTCCCGATGCTCTCTCCCGTGCTGATCCCTTTCAGGAAGGACTTCAGCTCTTCTTTGAGAGGCTCGGCCTTTTCGATCGACACCTCCTCTTGAATGACTTCGTTCCCGCACTTACGGATGATCTTGCCGGTCTGCGCGCCATAATCGAGCGAAATATAGGCATCTTCCTGAAAAATGCGGATCTTGCGCTGCTTTTCGAATGTCAGACGCGAAGCGGTGATGTTGGCGACCGCACCGTTCTTGAATTTGAGGCGAACGTTCGCGATATCCTCGAAGGGTGTGAGGACGTTTACGCCGAGTGCGTCGAAGCCTGCGACAGGGGAATCGACGAGCCCCATGACAATATCCAGGTCATGGATCATGAGATCGAGCACAACGCCGCAGTCGTTGATCCTTCCGGTGAAGGGTCCGAGGCGGTGGATCTCGAGGAACCTGATATTTTTCGCGATCTCCTTGACGCGCTTGAAGCCAGGATTGTGCCGTTCGATATGCCCGACCTGGAGGGACAGATTTTTTTGACGGGCGAGCTCAAGAAGTTCGTCCGCCTCCTCCAGCTTGAGCGTGATCGGTTTTTCAATGAGGGTGTGAATACCGGCCTTCAGGAATTCTTTGGCGACTGCGTAATGGGTGGAAGTGGGGGTCGCGATGCTCACGGCATCCACTTTTCCGATAAGGTCGTGGAAGTTGCTGTAATAAGTGGTTCCGAGTTCCTTGGCTTTGTCCTCTTTGGCGGGATCCAGATCCGAGATCCCGACCAGCTCAGCTTCGGGGAGGTCGCGGTAGATCCGGGCATGTTCCTTGCCAAGGTGTCCCACGCCGACCACGCCGACTTTAAGAGGGGTTGTCATCTAAATCCTTTATGACTCATGAGTTATCAAGAGAAAAATAACAATCAAGAAGCTTAAATCATAACCTTGAGCAGTGTCAACGGATATGTTACAGTGTCGCTTCAAACCGTACGGTGTTTTGCGTACGGAGTACGGCGAAGGGTATTCCTTAATGCGCCGTACACCTTACTCCTTACTCGGAGATTTTTCATGGACATCTATAAAAGACTACTGAACTATGTAAAGCCGTACCGCTGGCGTCTTTCCGTCGCCTTTGTGTGTATGCTGGCTTTTTCGATGGCGAACGCGCTGGTCTCGGTTGCGCTCTACGTCATCACGAAAGGGTTCTTTCAGAAGAACCAGGTCGTCGTGGATAATATCCCTTACCTTTCAAAGTATTTTCCGAAGCTGACCTCCGTGGCCTTGCCCATGATTTGGATCCCGGTCATCCTGATCGGCGTGTTCATTCTGCGCGGTTTTTTTGACTATGTGTCGAACTACAACATGGCCAATATCGGGATCCTTGCTGTTCGCCAGGTCCGGGACGATCTCTATCGTCACTTGGTCTATCTCTCGCATGATTTTTACGCCAAAGGCCGTACCGGGGATTTTTTAAGCCGCATCACCAACGACGTCAACCAGATCCAGGGGGCGATCACGGATGTGATCACGGACCTTGTGAAACAACCGCTCGTCATTCTTTTCAATATTCCTTTTATTTTTATCTGGGGCGGGAAATTCGCGCTTATCGCGATCGTGATCTTTCCGGTCGTGGCCATTCCCATTGTGCTGTTGGGCAAACAACTTCGCAAGTTGACGAAAAAGATGCAGGAGCGCACCGGAGACATCACTTCTTTTATTGGTGAGACCTTGACCGGCGCCCATATCGTAAAGGCCTTCGGTCGGGAAGAAGGAGAGATCCGGCGTTTTGAAGAGATCAATAACAGCGTTTTTGAGTTTTTCCGGAGGACCATCAAGATCACGATCATCCAGCGCCCGTTGATCGAAGTGATCGGCGCCGTCGGCGCCGCATTCGCGGTGTGGTATGGAATGCAGTACCTGTCACCGGAGCGCTTTGCGGCCTTCTTTATCTCTCTTTACATCTGTTACGAACCGCTCAAAAAGATCAGTAAGGTCAATAGCACCATCCAGCAATCCATTGCGGCGGGGCAGCGCATTTTCGAAGTGCTGGATGCCAAGCCTACGATCCATGACAAGTCCGGCGCGCTTGTTTTTAATGAGCCCATCCGCGAGATCAGTTATGAACAGGTAGGTTTTTATTATGAATTTGATAAGTGGGTGCTCAAGGATATTGAGATCAAGGCGAAGCACAATGAAGTGATCGCGTTCGTAGGCGCAAGCGGTTCCGGGAAGACCACGCTCGTAAATCTGCTGCTTCGTTTTTATGATCCCGTGGAGGGAGCGATCAGGATCAACGGCAAGGATGTTCGGGATCTCACGGTTCATTCCTTGCGCAGTCTGATCGGGATCGTGTCGCAGGAGACTGTTCTTTTCAATTGTACGATCCGGGAGAATATCGCCTATGGGCGGCCGGACGCGAGTCTGGAAGATGTAAAACGGGCTGCTGAGATCGCGTACGCCGATCATTTTATAGAAGCGCTGCCCCAAGGATATGACACGCCGCTGGGGGACCGGGGTCTCAAACTTTCAGGTGGCGAACGCCAACGTATTGCGATCGCCCGCGCGCTTCTTAAGGATCCGCCGATCCTGATCCTTGACGAAGCGACCTCGCATCTTGACACGCAAAGTGAAAAAGAAGTTCAGGGAGCGCTTGAGAATCTCATGAAGGCCCGCACTGTATTTGTGATCGCCCATCGTCTTTCCACCATCCAGAAAGCGGATCGTATCTTGGTGATGGATAAGGGGAAGATCGTCCAGCAGGG
>JBAXGK010000009.1:0-19523 GCA_037139435.1 Candidatus Omnitrophota bacterium
GGAAGCATGAACGCAGATCCAGCCCTGGCCCCTTCTTCGCCGCTGCGATTCTGCCAAAGTCATAGAAAAGGACGGCATTAAGCTATGGAAGAGAAGCTGAAGGAGCTCAAATTATTCCACAAGTCTCATGGGTGGAATTTTCCCCTGATCAAACCCAAGATCCTGCAATTGAGCCTGACCAATCGTTGCAACCTGCGCTGCGCCGTGTGCGGCGTGGATAAGTACGCCACAACCCCCCAAGAAGAAATGCCGCTGGAAGAGATCCAAAAGGTGATCGATGTCTCAAAAAAACAATTCGGCGTTGAATCCTTGATCCTGACAGGGGGAGAGCCCTTGTTGCTTGGCAAGAAGCTGATCAGCATCGTAGAGTATGCGGATCGACAGGGGATCGGGATTATATTAACAACGAACGGTTTTTTCCTTGAGGAGTATGCAGCTGAGCTGGCGAAATTCAAAGCCGTGCGCTTTCATGTTTCCCTGGATGGATTGAAAGAAACGCACAATTTTATTCGGAGAAATCCGCAGTCTTTTGACCGGGCCGTAGCAGGTTTGAAAGCGCTGGTCAGTCTAAGGAAAAAATACGGATACGACCACACGATCGCCATTGCCACCCTGATCTTAAAAAACAACATCGATGAACTTTATGATCTGTATAATTTTGCGGATGAGCTGGGAGCCGATTCCTTTGACCCGATGCCCTATTTGCCGGACAACACCAACTTTTCTTCGACCGAGCAGTCAGCCCTTTGGCCCGATGCAGCCGATATGCAAAAGTTTAGAAGCGTTATGGAGCGGATCATGGCCGCTAAGACAAGGCATATAGAGGTGGGCCGTAATTTTGATCTTGGGCTCACAGAAAGCTACTATCAAAGAAATCTCTGGTCTACGGACTGGAAATGTTTCGCGGGCTTTAAGACGCTTTTCATCACAATGTCAGATCCAAAACTGCGCGGTGCTTTTGAGCCGTGCCTGTTCTTCTGCAAAGCACATTTTCCTATCAGGGATGCCAACTATGATCTGAAGAAATTGTGGTATTCGTGGAAAGCCTTTGCGGCGCGCATTGCCATTAAGAGCTGTCGTGCCAACTGCTATCAAATATGTTTTTCGTTACCTTCGATGAAGGAAGCTTTCAAAAAAGACTGATGTTGGCGAAGCCAATAGGATAGAATTAGACTGGGTTTATTTTAAAATCTTGGACAGGCCATTAAGGAGGTCACGTTATGCCAATAGCGAAACAGAGGCGCATGTTTAACAGCGTTGTCTTGCTGGTCTTCTCTTGGGGCATCGCCTTTTCAGGGGCCCTTGCGGGAGCGTATCTTTTGCTTTTTTACCCTAAGAATCCCGAGCTTTTTTTAAAGGGAGCGGCGGTCATTTTTTCCTGCCTTGTTTTGGCAGCTGCGGTCCGGATGTTGGCGAACATCGGGCAATTGATCTTTGAGACGAAGACGATCGCCCAGGAGCTCTCCATTAGAAATTATAGAGATATGGCGCGCTTACTTGATGCGAACGGCAGATTGCTTTACGAGGTGCATGAAATCGGTGAGGAAGCAAAAGTTATCGGTGAGGGAATAAAGGGGCTTCATAAGTAGTCGAAGAATAGTTGCGAAGCAGAAGGTTCTTTTAATGCAATGCCTCGATGAAGGGGCCGCTCTTGCCGGAAAGCCGCTGATAGTTTGTTTTTTGCATTTCCTGCCAAAATGCGTATAATGACGCCCCTCAAGCGATCACCCTACGAAGGCTTCTTTAAGCTTCGAGGGTGTCGTACTAAATCATCGAGATTTAGTGCGCCCGTCCTAAAGGACAGGCGAGAACAAGAATTCCCTAAGAGAAACATTAATGTAGTTTGCGCCCGTAGCTCAACTGGATAGAGCACCACACTACGGATGTGGGGGTTGCAAGTTCAACTCTTGCCGGGCGCACTTGTTTTTATAAAACGAGCACCTTGTCGTCGGAGCATATGGAGTGCTCCTTACGCAAGGCACTTTTAAAAGCGTCCTCTGAATAGGGGGGCGCTTTTTTTGTGATGACCGCCCCCCGAAAACTCTTATAATAACCCCCGCCTATCATGGCCATCATTCATTGTGAAGAATCGGGAAATCATGGTTCCTCTGACTTCCTCATAAATGAAAATTAATGAAAGTCAGGAATTATGGAAAAACCGCATCACGAGCACTTCATGAAAGAAGCCATCAAGCAGGCGGTTATTGCGCTTGAAAAAGGCGAGGTGCCGGTAGGTGCGGTAGTGGTGTGGAAGCAGAAGATCATTGCGCGGGCTTATAACCAGATGGAAATGCTCAGGGACCCGACGGCGCACGCGGAAATGATCGCACTGACGCAGGCGTCCGAAACCTTAAGTCAGATGCCGGAAGCTCAACCTTCGGACAAGGTAACCCCACAGGGGCGGACTATCGTCCGGAACCATCGCGGCTCGCTCGAGGGCGCGACGCTTTATGTGACGTTGGAGCCATGCCCGATGTGTGCCGGCGCACTTGTGATGACCAAGTGTGCAAATCTGGTATATGGCGCCCGCGACGCAAAAGCAGGAGCGTGCCACAGCCTTTTCCATATCACCGAGGATGACCGCTTGAACCATCGCGTCAAAGTGACGGGCGGTGTCATGGCCGATGACGCGAAGTTCTTATTGTCGGAGTTCTTTAAGAATTTGAGAAAAGAGAAGCGCTGATTCGCGCAACGGGCAACGCACAACGCGCAACGAAAAGATCTTGGCAGTTACGTTGAGCGTTGCGCGCATTACGTTGTGCGAGAAATTCATGGAGAGGTGGCAGAGCGGTTGAATGCGGCAGTCTTGAAAACTGCTAAGCTCGCAAGGGCTTCGGGGGTTCGAATCCCTCCCTCTCCGTTTTCCCCTTCGAACGCTTCCCCTCAGGATGACGCCACGTTTAGGCGCCTTTTCAGAGGAGACCATTCTGAAGTCAACTGCATTTTGGTCGTGACTTTTCTGCAGTTCTTCTTCTCAAAACTCTTTCTCTCCTAGATTTAAACATGCATTTCCCTTGACGGTGAGCCATGGAAGAGGCAAAATGTCCATCGATCATAAACGTCCACTAATCAGTGGACATTAATTAGCGATAGACGTTTATTTTGGGAAACATAAGGAGCTGCTGCTAATGAGAATACTCTTGGGAGATAAAGCGAATATAGTGATACGGGCTATGCTGTTGCAGCCCGACAAGGAATGGGTTGCCAGAGATTTTGAAAAAGAGTTTGGTGTCGGTCGCGCGCGTGCGGCAACGGTATTATCTGCATTGTACGCGAAAGGGTTTGTTGGCGGGATCCGCTCGGGGAGACTTGCGCACAGTTCGCTTCAAAACAAAGCGGAATTGCTCGAGGAATGGCTGAAAGTTTATAAGTTCGAACTCAACGAAGTGCATCTTTATGACTCAAGCCACGAAGATGTTTTAGGCCGACTTAAAAAATATTTCGCGGCCAGGAATGAACCTAAAGGGTATGCTTTAACGCTTCACAGTGGAGCGAATTTCATCACGCACTACGTCAATACGCCGGCCGCGTACTGTTATTTACCGGCCGAAGATTTTAAGAGCGCTTCGTTGGATCTGAGGCAGGCCCTTAACCTCAAGGAGTTAAGAAAAGGCGGTAATTTCTATTTGATCAGGCCGTCCTACAAAAAAGCCGCGTTTTTTAATGCTCAAACGATCAAAGGTTACAATGTTGCTTCAAACCTTCAGCTTTACCTGGATCTGTATCATTTCCCTCAGAGGGGCCGGGATCATGCGGAGTATTTGCAGAAGACCTTAGAAGAGGAAGGCAAATCCCTTGTCTAAACAATTTGCCGGAGAAGCGCTTCTCTTAAAAGCCATAAATGACTTAGCGGATTTTTTGCCGCATCTGGTCCTTGTCGGAGGGTGGGTGCCCTACATTTATGCCAGGCATTGCTGGAAGAACGTCCCGAATCTGGCGGTCACGACCTCGGATATTGATTTTGGCGTTGGCGTGCAAGATTTCCAAGGCAAGGAGACCATCGCTTTCCGCGTACAGAAACTGGGTTACGGAGAACGCCACGTTTCGATGGACAGGATGACCCCTTTTGTGCCTATTGTCAAAGATGCTGCCGGAGAAAGGAAGGCCGAGGTTGAATTCATCACCGACCCCCGGATTTCGCGGAAGATGGTAGAAAAGATAGTTGGCCCGGAGATCAAGATCAATGAGATTCATCACTTCGGCTTACTGCTTGATTCCGTTATAACGGTACAAATGAACGCAACGGCCATTCGAGTACCGACTGAGGCGATGTTCACTTTCCATAAACTGCTCACCTTTGTCGACCGGAAGAATAAGGAAAAGCTACGGAAGGATCTTTATTACGTTTACTACATGCTGAGATTCTGTCCTCAAAGGGAAAGGCTTGCAGGCGAGGTGGCCGCTTTTATTAAAAACCGGAAAGAAGGAAAGAGCGTCACAAAAAATCTCAAAGGCTACTTCGCTAGCGTGGATTCAAAAGGCCCTCTCTTTGTAGAACAACAGAACGGTCCCGATGAATTCGTTCATGACCTTCGGCAGGATATCTTTGAGCGTTTCAGCAAGCTCAGGGAAGCCCTGTAAAGGCGGTGGGCGTGAAGACTTTTGTTCTCGGCGATGTTCATGGTGCGTATCAAGCCCTTCTCCAGTGTTTTGAGCGGTCCAGCTTTGACCGTGACAAGGACCGGCTCATTGTGTTGGGTGATGTCTGCGACGGATATCCGGAAGTGCGGCAATGCATTGATGAGCTTTTGAAAGTCAGGAATTGCGACCTGGTTATTGGCAATCATGATCTCTGGGCATTGGATTGGGCCCTGCGGGGCGTTGCTCCGGAGATTTGGACAAGCCAGGGAGGAAACCGGACCATTGCCTCGTACGGAGGAGAGCGGATGCCGCAGGCGCATATCGATTTTCTTAAAAGCGGCAAGCCTTTGATAGAATCCGGGAAAATGCTCTTTGTCCATGGCGGGTACAATCCGGACGCTAAGCTTGAGAAACAGAAACTCGAGTTCCTGACGTGGGACAGGACCCTTTTGCAAACTGCCTGGAAAAGACGCCTCCGACCGGAATGTAAATTCGGTTCTTATGAGGCGATATTTTTGGGGCACACGACAACAGAACTATATAAAACACTCGAACCGCTTCATGTGGGCAACGTTTGGGATCTTGATACCGGGGCAGGGTGGTCGGGGAAGCTAACGATTATGGACGTTGAGACCAAAGAATACTGGCAGTCGGATTTAACCCCATCGCTTTATGGCGGTAATCCCGGAAGGATAGGATAGCCGCATTGTTCAGCAGGCATGTCCGCTTCAGCGTCACCCCGCAGATGTGTTGTTGTAGAACTGTCGGGCTTTGCGGACAGTCTTCTTTGCGATGCGGAGGCTCTTGGCGATATCGGTGACATTCATGCCGAGCTCGAATAATCCTCTTATCTTTCGAGCTAATTTTTGGTATAAAGGCATACTGGTCAACGGTTTAATAACGATTTTTGCATTGATTTCGGACGCAGTGCGAATTGGTTGCAGACGTGTCCGGGTTTTCATTTATCAACAAGGAGGATTTATGAAAAAAAACGGGTTTCTTTTGTGTGTCGTTATGCTCCTTTTATCTGTCCCGGTGTTTTCCGGCGCAGCTTTGGCTGCCTCAAGAAAACCGCCGGCCCCGATCATGCAGAATTTAAAAGGGGATGTGACCGTCAAGTTGGGGAGCTCTGATAAATGGGAATCCGTAAAAGAACCGGGCTTTCAGCTGAAGAATGGGAGCACGGTGCGGACAGCTCAGGGAAGTGCCGAGATATTTTGTCCGGACGGTTCTACTTTAAAGTTTGAGCCCAACACCACCGCTAGTTTATCCATCGCAGGGGACGGGCGAGTCCAGATTCATACCGCCCAGGGTTCCGTCAACGCGACTTTAGGGAAAAGCTCCATCAAGACCCAAATAGGGCCGGATCAAATTGTGCAGGAAAAATATAACCCTCAAACAACAGAAATCGATATTTCCTGCGTGAAGGGCAATTCAACTCTCAGCATGCCCAATGGCGCGAAGGTTGCTCTTACTAAGGGCGATGTTATCACCGCATCGCCAAAAGACAGGTCCGTTAAGGTGCAGGCTGGAAAAGCGAAAGTGACTCAGGGGACAAATACGAGACCCCTTGACGTTGGTTTTCAGGTTTTCTTTCCTCGCAAGAAGCCATCCTATGTTTGGCAGTTTCCTGTGGCGCGCGGTAGATATGGTTATATGACCGACTCGTTCGTGACAAATGGGGAATACGTATATACAGATGAATATCTCTCACAGCAAGAAGCCTTCTTTTCTGGAGAAAGCGTTGTGGATCAAGAAGGGGTCGCGTGGCAGGAAGCGTGGGAAGAAGGGGATGCTGTAGGAGATGCTTCTTTGCAGAAAGAAGATCTCGAAGATAGCAAATTTACCGAAGGACAATCATTGCCGCAGGATGACCGTGGGAGCTCCCTGGAGCAAGAAGCGCAAGAAACCGCAGCCTCCGGTGCCAGCGCTGGTAATGACAGTGTCAGTGATGCCAGCAGTGGTGTTGACAACGGTAGCGATGATAACAGTGGTGCTGCCAGCGTTGGTAATGACAGTGTTAGTGATGACAGCGCTAGCGATGCCAGCGGTGGTGTTGAAAACGGTAGCGATGATAACAGTGGTGCTGCCAGCGTTGGTAATGACAGTATTAGCGATGACAGCAGTGGTGTTGACAATGGTAGCGATGATAACAGTGGTGCTGCCAGCGTTGGTAATGACAGCGTTAGCGATGACAGCAGTGGTGTTGACAACGGCAGCGATGATAACAGTGGCGCTGACAGCGGTGGCGGTGATAGCGGTGGTGACAGCGGAGGTGGTGATAGCGGTGGTGACAGCGGAGGTGGTGATAGTGGTGGTGGAGAATAAATTATTAATTTCAGCAAGCCGTCGGGGAGATGTTCCTCGATCTGTCCATGACAGAAAGCGTCCTCGCCTCTAGGCTTTTTGCTCGAGGGAATTGCACCCTCCGTGGAACGGAGCCGTTCTTGCCGTGATATAAAGCAAGGGTTCAGGTGTGGGTTGATGCGTTTGGCCAGAACGGCGGCCTTACTTTCTAGCCAGATTTGAATCTTTTATTGCGACCAAAGTGGGACCCAATAGCTTCAAACTTCATCGGATCCAACAATCTCTAGCGAAACAATCGAAAACAAAAAATCGTTGATTGTAGAGAGCACTTCCCGCATCATGCTGCGGCGATAGGGGTTGGTGGAAACATTTCTTTTGATTCTCTCCCTCTCTGTTGTTTTCAATAAACATCGACGACAGCGTGTCGGACCAAGGAAGTCCGACTACGATGTTTGTTTTTTTCCGTGTAAAACGGCGTTGCCGTCGCGGCTTACCCCGCAGGGGCGATGAACAACAGCGAGGAAAACCTCGCGCGGCATACGTCGCAAGCTTCTAGGGAGGATAGACCATGCATAGAAACATGAAAAACACTGCCGTCAAAGGGATCTTGTTTTTATTTTGCTTAAGCGCGGTGTTCAGCGTTATGGGATTAGTTGTGGCGGCTGAGACCGAGGAAGGTAAAGAGAATCCGGCGATGAGGAATCCCCCTGCCGGTACGGAGATAGAAGACAATTCCGTTGAGTTGTTTCCAGCGGATCCCAAGGCGATGCCGCTGACCCCTGGGAATGTCTACACGCTCAAGGAGCTCTCAAAGAACATCCTGCCGGAGGAACGGGAGTTTTTCACGGAGGCCTATCTTGTTCTTTGCACTCCGGCGCCGTGTCCTCCCTGTCCGGAAGGCGTTCAGTGCGCGGCTTGTGAGCAGTCGATCCTCTACTTTGCGGATGAACCCATGGAAGGTAAAACAGTTGCCGAGCTTAAGACAATGCGCGAAGTTCTTGTGGGGCACCACTTTGAATTTTGCCCCGAGCTTACAAAATTCAAGACTGGGAAAAAATACCGTCTCAAGGTTGCGGTGCAGAATATAACGCCGGAAGAGGGATGGGTTTACAATGAAATGAGGATCGTCGAGCCCGAATGATCGGATCTGTCGCGAGCTACGTTCAAACAACGAAAGAGAAAGAGCTCCCATGAATCTCCTTTTTTTGATCCTTTTTTCTATGGCCGCCCTATTCTTGGGCTATCGGCTTTATGGGAATTTTTTAAGCCGGATCCTTAGGCTCCGGGATGATTCCCCGACGCCGGCCTATACGCTTCGCGACGATGTCGATTTCGTCCCGGCGGGGAAGTGGTATTTGCTTGGCCAGCATTTTTCCGCCATCGCCGCAGCTGGGCCGATCGTGGGCCCCATTCTTGCGGGCATGTGGTTTGGATGGGTGCCGACGCTTCTCTGGATACTTTTGGGCGGTATTTTTATCGGTGGCGTTCATGACATGCTCGCGATCGCAGCTTCTGTCCGACATAAAGGCAAGTCCATCGCTGAAGTCCTCCGGGAATACATGAGTAAGCGAGGCTATATCCTTTTCCTGCTTTTTCTCTGGTTCTCCCTCGTTTATATCATCACGACTTTCATGGATATCACCGCCGGAACTTTCACGGATCCGATCCGGGGCGCGGGCGTTGCGTCGTCTTCCATGATGTATCTCGGGATCGCGGTCGTGATGGGGCTCATTCTCAAGAAATTCAACCCGCCGCTCGGGATCACAACGCTTGTTTTTATCCCGCTGGTATTTGTCGCGATTTATCTTGGGCCTCAATTTCCTATCGCGATGCCCGCCATGGGAAAGATGGATCCGCGTGCGATGTGGAACGTAGCGCTTTTGATCTATTGTTTTATCGCGGCGGTGATCCCGATGTGGATCTTGCTTCAGCCTCGAGGCTACCTGGGAGGTTTTTTCCTTACCTTGATGGTGGGGGTGAGCTTGCTCGGGATCGTTGTGGGAAATTTCATCCAACCGTTTGTGATCCACTACCCGGCTTTTACCGGATGGATCAGTCCTGGGGGGTTCCCGATCCTGCCGCTTCTTTTCACAACGGTGGCCTGCGGTGCTTGCTCGGGTTTTCATGCGATGGTTGCATCCGGTACGACTTCCAAACAGATCGCCAAGGAATCGGATATTAAATTGGTCGGCTACGGAGGGCTTCTTCTCGAAAGCTTTGTGGCCGTGATCGCCCTTGCGACCGTTTTGATCCTCACGGTCTCAAAAGCTGATGCGTTGCAAGACCCCAACCAGATCTTTGCCAATGGAGTCAGTATATTTCTAGGTCGCCTGGGAATTCCCAATGAGCTGGCGCTTAATTTCGCGCTACTTGCGTTTGCTACGTTTGTCTACGATACCCTAGACGTAGCGACGCGCCTCGGGCGCTATATTTTCGAAGAGTTGACGGGGTGGCGGGGGAAATGGAGTCCTTACGTGGCGGCTCTGATCACGCTGATCCTGCCCGCGATCTTTGTGACGACCCGGATGACGGACGCCGCCGGCCATGTGATTCCGGCGTGGAAAATGTTCTGGTCGGTTTTCGGCTCAAGCAATCAGCTTTTGGCGGCGCTCGTGCTTCTGACCGTCACTCTCTGGCTCTTTAAGAACAAAATGCGCTATGGCGTAGCCCTCTGGCCGGCGATCTTCATGATGATCGTAGCGATGTGCTCGCTTTTCTTCATCCTGAGACCGTGGATCCAGGAAATGACTGCGCTCGGAAGATTTGTTTTCAATCCCATGGGAATCACGGGCGCGTTGCTCGCGGGTCTTGCCCTCTTGCTTTTATTCGAAGGAGCGAGTATTTTAATAAAGACTCGGGTCAAAAATGTCGAAACAGTTATAACCGAAAAAACAAGGGGCTTCGATGACAAACGAATTTAGCGAATTCAAAGACCGCAGGAAATTTGTTCGCGTGAGCATTTATGCGATCACGCGCTATTTTTGTCCTCTTCGCGATATGGAGGTTGGGGTCCAGACACGGATCTCTGATATTTCCGAAGGCGGTGCGCTGCTCGTAAGTTTTACGGAAGGGCTTCCTTCGGAGGCTTCGGTTAAAATGAGTTTTGTGATGCCCGGCGAAGAGAGTCAGCTTGTGACCGTGGAGGGCTTGGTCCGACATACCGGTTTTTTCGAAAAAGATCTCTACCGGTCAGGCGTTGAATTTTTCAAGCTGAAGAAAAAAGATCTGGAAGCCATCCACAGATACGTTGCTTCCCATAAGAAGAAGTAACTCTGTGTCAGCCTGATCAGGGGTTCCCCCGTTAGAGCCCCGCCCGAAAAATTATGAGGAGCTGTTCAAACAAGGAAGCATTTAGGTTTTTTTGATGTTTGGCTTGAAACTCTAACGGGGCGTTCCGATCATGTCCCGAACGAACTGGTTTAGCAAGGTTTCCAGGTGGATCGGCTTGGTCAGAAACTCCAAAGCTCCCAGCTCAGCCATTTTTTTGACCGTCTCCGGGTCCCGTTGTCCGGTGAGGACCACCACGGCCAGGGCGGGGAATTGTTCGTGAATGAGACGCATGACCTCGATTCCATCCATGCCAGGCATGCCAATATCCAGGATGACGAGCGAGGGGAGGTCCTTTTTGATCCTGGCCAGGCCGTCAGGACCGTTTAGGGCGTACGAGGCGGCATAGCCCGCATCAAAGAGGAACTCTGTCACCATCTTGCAAATCTCGGGCTCATCATCGATGATCAGGATTTTTTTAGGCATTTCTTTTTCCCCGCTTGACCTTTTCATTATAAAACAAGGCAGCTTTTCGAAGGTAACAATATTTTTGCGAGATGCATAGATAGGCCGAAGAACGGCGGATGACGTTTCTGTTTTTCATTTCGATGGATCCGCCAGCCGATATTCGGCAACCTTTTTTATGTCGCCAATCCGCAACAGGGTTGATAAGATAACCCCGTTTCAGACACCAGGGAGTTCACGATGATCACAAGTTTTTACTATAAAAAAGGCGGGCAGGTCGAGACGAATCTTTCCAGAGCGCGGCTACTTTCTGCGTTGGGAGAAAAGGGCGGTCTTCTCTGGGTGGATCTTGAGGAGCCCAACGAATTCGAAAGCGATTCCCTGGTCGAGATCTTCAATTTTCATCCTCTGGCAGTCGAAGACTGCGTGACGGATCAATCTCAGCCCAAACTCGACGACTACGGTGAATATCTCTTCATGGTCGTTCACGCGATCATGATGCACGACAAAGGCTCCAAAAGAGAGCTTCGGACCATAGAACTTGATATTTTTATTGGTGAGAATTTCGTGGTGACCTTTCACAAAGAGCCGCTGGCAAGCGTCGCTCAGGTGCGCGAGCTTGTCCAAAAGAAAGCCTCCTCTCTCATGGAGAGCGGTTCCGATATGCTTGTACACTCCCTCCTGGATCATTTGGTGGACCGGTATCTTCCGGTGCTGGAGGAATATGACGATAAGATCAACTCCCTTGAAAAAGAAATGTTCCGGCACACCTCGAAAGATTTTCTGAAGACCCTGCTTCAGGTCAAGCAAGACATTTTTCATCTGCGGCGCATCGTAGGCCCCCAGAGGGACACTCTTTACTCTCTGACCCGCGACTCCAGCACCTATATCAAGCCGGAACACTTGATGTATTTTCGCGATATCTACGATCATCTTTTCAGGATCTACGGCATGGCTGAGGCGTATCATGAAAATCTGAACAACATTTTGCAGGTCTATTTTTCCTATTCCTCTTTCAAGCTGAACGAAGTCCTGAAACATCTGACGGTTTTGGCAACCGTTACGATGCCGCCTGTTATTATCGCTAGCGTTTATGGGATGAACTTCAAACATTTTCCGGAGTTGGAATGGGCGATGGGGTACCCCTTTGCCATCGGTCTTTGCGTGTTTTCCTCATTCGCCATGCTCGTCTGGATGAAATTCAAGAAATGGATATAGCCTTTTCCAAAGGCCGGGGAATCCAACAGGGACCTGGCGGAAGCCTCCATGTGGGGAACGGCCAGCGATGAATAAAAAGAACGCATGAAAACTCTCTACGGCTCCACCCCCGATGAAATAGAAGCTTTTGTCACAGGGCACGGTCTTCCTAAATACCGTGCGGCCCAGCTTATCGATTGGATCTACAAGAAAAACGTTCTCGCGTGGGACGAGATCCGGAATCTCCCCAAAGAAACTCTTCAAAAGATCTCCGAAAAAACACAGCTTGTCGCGCTCGAGCCCGGAGAAGAAAAAAAAGCGATTGCCGGGGGATCCTCGAAATTCCTTTTCAAAACCTTGGACGGACATTTTCTCGAAAGCGTGCTGATCTCTCAAAAGGATGCCCTTGATCTTGAAGAGGGGGAGGAGGCGCTCACGTCCGGGCGAGAGACCGTGTGCGTTTCAACGCAGCTGGGGTGCAAGGTCCAATGCGTGTTTTGCGCGAGCGGGCAGGGAAAATTTACGCGCAATCTCACGGCGGGCGAGATCGTTGAGCAGGTCGCACGGATTGCCCGTATGACGGGAAAGAAGATCACCAACGTTGTTTTTATGGGGATGGGAGAGCCGCTTGATAATTACGAGGCCACGCTTAAGGCGGTTCAGATTTTGATCGAGCCCTGGGGTTTCGGGTTTGGCGCGCGACGAGTGACTGTTTCAACCTCCGGAATCACTCCGAAGATCCTGGAGTTTGTCAAAGCCGTCGACGGGCGCGTCCGGCTATCCGTGTCGCTCCATTCTTCGATCGATGAGGTCCGTAGCAGCCTTGTTCCGATCAACCAGCGGTACCCCCTTAAAGAGCTTATGAGCGCGCTGAGGCGGATCAATCAGGACTTGAAGCGCGACATTACATTTGAGTATACGTTGATCCCCGGTGTGAATAACTCCGAAGAAGAAGCCGAAGGTGTGGCGATTCTCGCGAAACCGCTTCGGGCAAAAATCAATGTGATTCCCTATAACCCGATCGCAGAGTATCCGCACAAAGCGCCCACTCTCGAAGAGACGGAGCATTTTTGCGATCAGCTCGAAAGGCGGGGCCTTCATGTGATCCTGCGGAAAACGGCGGGCCGCGAGATCAATGCCGCGTGTGGGCAGCTGCGGCTCGACAGGATGTCGAGCCGAGTGCAACGCACAACGGACGCCGCGCAACGGTAACCACAGAAAACCACGAAGCTAGCGGTCGACTTTTTTGCTTAAGCTTATGACCATCCGCGTTAAATGGTCGACCTCCTCTAGTAAAAGCGTCCCACTTTCCTTTGAAAGATAATTCAACTCACTTGAAATAATGATTTGGGTTTCGAGCTCGCCTAGTGAGCCTAGCGAAATGTTAAGAAACTGTTGGAACTCTTTCGAATGCCTTCGGCGATAGCCTTCCGCGATGTTTGAAGGAACGGAAAGCGCGGCACGTCTCATCTGCGCGATAAGGCTATAAAGCTCATCCTTGGGAAAGGCGTTCGTTTTTTGATAGATTGTTTTTACTAGGGAAATTCCCTTTTGCCATATTGCGAGATCCCGGAATGTCGCTACCGTTTTTTGGGGAGAAAACTGTTTTTCGGACGCATTCTCTTCGGAAGGATGAGAGGACTGCTTTTTGTCGCTGAGGTTTGGCTTCTCCCCGAACCAGGTTCGAGATTTATTGTATGGAGAGGAGTAGTTTCGGTGCGCGTTTTGACTTGGAGATTGCCCTGAACGGTTATTTTCCATTGCTGCCAACTCCTTTGTTAGTGGGGCGTTTTATTCGTTGTGCGTTGAGCGTTGCGCTATTCTCGGAGCTCTCAGACATGTACATCCAAAGGCCGCTTAGCGCCGGCTTTTCCCGATAAATAGCCTCGAGTTTCTTCGAAAGGAACCCATCCGTCATGCCGTCCAGGAGCGAGGTAAGCTCGTCCATGCGAAGGAGATTCTCAAGATGCTCCTGTTCGGAAACGGGGGGCATGAACACAAGGTCGATCTGCAGCCGCCGGCGTTCGTAGTAGATGCGTGTAGCTTCTGACAGAAGGTCGTTGCGAAGCTCCACCATCATTTTCTCTCTCGAATCGATCGACGTCTGACTCGAACTGAAGATCATGTCTCCGAGATCCCAGCTGACATCACCGTCCCAGCCTTTGCTCACGTCCTCGGGGCCTGTGATGAATTTGCCGCTGTAAGTGCTGACGGAGGCGTTTCGATCCAGACTCTTCCCGAAGGAAAAGGTGGGGAGAAATCCTGCGAGACGAGACTCCGCGTGCCACCGTTTAATCTTGCCGTTGGAGACATCGGCGTATTGAATAACGCGTTTATGGATTTCGCGGGCGGAAGGTTCAACCCGGAGGAGCTCTCTTAAAAGCACGAGAGTTCCTTCCGCCGGTTGATAGATCGCAAGAGTTGGCCCAGCCTCTGGCCTGAAAGTTTCAAGAGGGTATTGCACAAAACCCTCTTCGGTGATCGCCAGCAGCTTCTCTTCGTTCAAAACCGAGATGCTTTGCGCGTGGTCCCGAGCCAATCCTTCGAAAAGGCCGGTCCATTTTTGCGCACGGGAATCGTAAGAGTAGACTCCCCGAGGAGTCGCCGCATAGAGAAGGCCCTTTTTCCCAGAATAAGCGAGCTGGAAAACAACCGTGCTCTGCAAGCCGCTTCGTGAAAGGGGTTCCCATCGGTGCCCGCTGTCGAGACTTTGGAAGACGCCTTGGGTCGTGGCAAGGAATAGTTCTTCAGGATTGCGTTTTGAGACAATCAGATCGTGGATTTTGAGATCTAAAGAAAGCGGCTCTTCAAGAAATTCCGGGCTCTCTTCATCAACAGATTCAGACGGAGTTTCCTGGCGGGTCTTTGAAAGATCAAGGACGGATTGCGCGGAACTCTCAGGCAGGGCGAGATAGAGGGTTTTTTCATCTGCGAGAAAGAGCCGGTCGTGATCGAAGGCCAGAAGTGGGATGGGCCCAGACGAACGGAAGAGGGCAGCAGGCGACCAGGTTTTGCCCGCATTCGATGTTTCCATAAGGCCTTTTTGAGTTCCCAAAAACCAATGATTGGGACTCAGAGGATGGACCGCGAAGGCGAGAGGCGTTTTTTGTGTGTCTCTATAGACCATGCGCCAGGAGCGGTCTTTCAGGTTTCCCATAAAAACACTTCGGCTTGTCATGGCGAAAATAGTGTCGGGAAGAACAGCGAAGGAAAATAACCGTTTGATCGGAGCGGTCGCGTCGGCCTGGGACCAGAGGGGTTGCCACGCATTTTCTTTCCCGGCTTCGAAGACTTGCTGCCCTGAGGCGACCAAGAACTTGGATCCATCGAGTGGATGGGAGGCAAGGCAGGTGAGCGCACCTCCTGACAGCGATGGCTGAAGGGGTTTTTGCCACTCCGCGGGAGCTGGTATTTGAAATCCTAGGACGCAGAGAAGCAGTAAGGCGGTGCCGACTCCCGCAAAGCGCTTATTTACTGGACGCATGTGTAACCTCCTTATATTCACTATTAACATATAATATATTCATTATATATAATATCGTCAACAATTATTCGTTTTTTCTTCAAAATGAGTCCTATAAACCACCTCCGTCCCTTGTAAAAGACCTTCCCGGCGGGTACATTTTAGGGACAAGAAGCTCCGCTTTTGAGATGAGTGTTTCTTTAAACTAAAAATATCCATTTATAAAGAAGCAAAGCCTCAATTTAAGTCTTTGCATAAGGTCGTTCATCAAGGGTAGGCCATTCTTTTCTCACTTCTATTCGTGGGGAAACAGACGCTGAGAAGCAAAATTACAAAGGAGAAAATGAGGGAGAATGTTAGTTTCAAAAGAGTCATCAGCCTGATCGTCGTTGTTTGCTTTCTGACAACGAACGCTATGGCTATGCCCGTTGAAACACCGGCGTACGGCGTAAGGAGTACGGCGCCTGAAATGTTATTTAATGTGCCCGCGGGTCTTGGCAACATCGTTGAGACGTACACCGCGCCGCGTACGGTGGAAGGTGTGCACAGTCCAGAGCAAAAAAAACGCCGTACGAGCGACACCTTTCGCCGTACTGTTATTTACATCCAAGACGCACACGACTCGCTTGAGGCCCAGGAAAATATTGCCGCCATGGTCCGGCATTTCGTCAAAGAGTACGGCGTCAAAACCGTCTACGAAGAAGGATATGAAGGACCTGTCCCCACGGATAATCTTTTTGAAAAAATCACCGACCCTGTTCTGAAAGAAAAGATCTCCTACTACCTCATGGATAAACTCCGTGTCGGTGGCGCGGAGTACGCGCATATTAACCGTACGGAGCACGGCGTACGCCTTACACCGTACGCTGACTTCGAGCTTATCGGCGCCGACTCAATCAATCTTCATCTTGAGAATATCCGCGCGTACGAACAGGCCGCGAAGAATCGAGGGGGTGTGACCCAGGATATCGGACGCATTCGTAAGGACCTCCAAAAGCTGATCGATAGGAACTTCCCCAAGGAAATGAAATCGTGGTTAAAGCTCAAGGAGCGCTACCAGAATGGGCAGTTGCCGCTCGGTGAATATCTTCAACGAGTGTACGGCGTACGGAGTACGGCGAACAAAAAAGCAGTTTCGCGGGACGCCGTACGCCTTCCGCCGTACCCGAGCGTTGAAGGCCTGCTCTCCGGCGATCCGAAAGCTATTAAAAAAATCGACCTTGTTACTCTCCTCGAGGAAATCAAAGCTCTTGAGAACGAAATCGTCGAACAAGGTCTCCCGGAAGAGCGCGACCGAAAGACTTACGGTTATTATCAAAGCGTTCTTCTTCTAGAAAAACTGAACACGATTGAGCTCAGCCATGAGGAATTCACCGCATTAAAAGAATCGCTCGAAGGTCTCAAGACAGAAGACGTTGCTCAGTTCATTGCCCATGAGACAAACCATTCGACCGTCTTTTTCCGTTCCTGGGAAAGTCTGATCACGGACGCGATCAGTTTTTATGAGTTGGCGAAGAAACGCGACGCTTCGATTAGTAAAATTTTTGATGAATTCTTGAGATCGGAAATCGGGGAATGGGAAACGGGGAACGATTCGTCAACCGTTAGCCGTTCCCCGAGCTCCGCACCCGCGGTGCTCGTATTCGGCGGATTTCACAAAGAAGCGATCAAGCGGATGATGAAAGAAAAAGGGATCAGCTACGTCATTCTGTCGCCCGCGATGGGCGCGCCCAGCAAACGGCATGAGGATTATTACCGGTTCCTGATGGAGGGCGGGAAGTATGCGTTCGAAGAAGCCGTAAGGAGTACGGCGGAAGGTGTACGGCGTACCGAAAAAACCGATTTAGAAATGCCGTACCCCGTACCCCGTACGCAGGACGTCGCTAAAGAAAGCACCCGCGTTCGGCCTGCCGTTGCGATAGAAGGTTATGACCGGATTCTCGGAAATCTCGCTGAGGATGCCGCGCCACTTCGCAGCGAAATTCGGCAGGACTTTATTTTAAAAATGGATCATGCGCTTATGGGTGCAGAAATCCGGTCCGAGACGAGGATCGAAATACAAACGCCTTTTGGGAAATCTTCAGAGATCCACGTGGATGGATTCAACATGAATCGCCAACAAGCCTTTCAAGCCTTGAATGATTTGATCGAACAAAGTTTTGATAGCCGGAAGAGGCTTTGGGTCGCGGTTGAGATGAAGGACCAACAGATCCGGTGGCAAAGGGTAGAAGAAAAACGGCGCAGCTATCATCAGGTGATCAGGAGCCTTGGTGTATTTCAGGAATATCGCAATTTATCCCAAAGTTTTTCCATCCTTTCGATCAGTTCCGGAGACCGGCAGGATACGATGATCCTCGCAGTGCCGGCTGAGCGGCTTGGCGACTACAAACCCGACCTTTTTAGATTAAAATCACCGACCCTTTTGCCGGCGGCAGAAACACCTCGGGATAAAGAGACGGTCAAGCCCGATCAGGCTGCAAATCCAAAGAGCGGCCCGGTGGCTTCTGCCCTTGAGATGGAAACGCTTTTCGCGAAGATCCGCAAAGAGGCTCATGTCCCAAGGCCTGAGGATCTTCTCCTCGGCGTCGACCAGGAAGAGCATAGGGCTGTTGCTGTGGACGCCAAAACATGGCGGCTGATACTTTTCAAGATTTCGCCGGAAGGGGATCTTCAAAGGGTTAAAGACATCATGGGGATCCCGGAGCTCGAGAGGTTTTCAGCCATCCATTTTTTCAGCCGAGGCGTGATCATGGGTCAAGACAAAGCCGGGAAGCCGTGGAGCTTTTCTATCCCACGCTCCGAGGTGCGTGAGCAGCTCACCGACCCAGGGATGGATCAACACGCTTTTTTTTATCTGAATAATAACAGCCAGTTTGACGCAATCCCGTACACGCTCGAGGCTCCTTTGTGGGAATGGAAAGTCGGGGATGTTTTTGTGGCTGAAGAGGGCGGACAAACCGAGACTTATGTTCTTTTAGACGAAACCGATTTTGGCGTCGTGACCTTCTCGGCCTTCAGCGATTTTGGCGTGCGTCAAAGGAGAGATATCCGGGATTGGCGGATGGATTTTGGGCGAGATTTGGATCGAGGCGCTAAGATCACTGTCCGCAGGTATTACGATGCCGGGCGGCTCTCAAAAGTCCTCCAGCTGGCGAATGAAGGGAAATTAAATCCGGAAACCTTTGGATCTTTCTACGGGAAAATGATCTCCGGGGGTTTATTGGTTACCGGTATTCCAGTCGTAGGTTTGTACGCTCTGGAAATCTTTAAGCCCTGGATCCTCGGTGCCGCCTTGGGATTTCTATCGCTTGATCTGGTGATCAGCCCGATTCTTTTCCGGCTCAAATTCATCAGTTTTATTTTTGAACTTAATCAGGCGCTTCCTTTCCGGGAACCGCCGGCGGGCACAAAACTCTCCAACTTCGAAGCCCTGAGAATGGGATCTCCGGTTCCTGCCGCGACTGAGAACCCTCCCGGGAGCAATTATTCTGTTCGTTCAGAAGCGCGGAACCCGGAATTTCCAGGAGAGCCGGACTGGAAGAACGCCGATCTTTTTCAACGGGCGGCTTCCGCAGCGCAATATTTCTTACAAATTAAAAAATGGACTAGCGATCACGGCTTGCTCAAAAAAGAAATTTGTATTAGCAACGGAGAGCTTTTCAAGACCCGGGCCGCGATGGGGGTGTTCAGCTCGCACCTTTCAGTGAACAACGAAATGGTTGTTTTCGGGCTTCTCGAAATGGTCTCTCTTGGTATAGCCATAGAGCCTAAGGATTTGAAAGGCATGGCGGTAGCGCTTAGGGCCATAAGGCAAGAGTTTCTCAATAACGACGAAATGCTAAGGAGCGTTTTCGTGGAGGATTTCAAATTATATAAATCTATCCTTCATCAACACAAAGGGACGGAAACAGATCCTGTTCCTTACGCTTCCCAAATGGTTCATCTGCTGAACGCAGCGTTCAATTCGGACCAGGCCGCCCTCGGGAATGATTTTAAAAAATTCAAACAAGGAATCCTGAAGCTTTTGGATGTTTGGCCCCAGGTCGATCGCGCGATCCAAGGTTACCTCGACGCCGAAACAACCAGGCTGCAAGGCGACGCCTCTTTGCGATCTGAGGTCCGCTCGCAAGACAAGGGCGAGGACCTCTCTGAAAAACAAAAGATCGCGATTGTGAAGGATTTTTTCGAAGCGGTTGAAAGGAAACTGAACGAGCTGATCCTTAGGGTCGCTGAAGCCCCGCAG
>JBAXGK010000010.1:0-18508 GCA_037139435.1 Candidatus Omnitrophota bacterium
GATTACAAGGGCGACGAAGAACTCGATGATCTGGAATTTAAGAAGTCTGTTTTTGATTGGCTGGAAGCAACGGGGCAGAGTTGGGAAGCTTCCGTGAAGCAGGGTCCAAAGAATTGGAAGGGAAAATTTAAAAAAGGCGTGAAGGACTTCTTCGCGGTTTGATCTCCCGTTTGATTTTTATCGAATGAATAGCCAAGGTTAAAAAGGAAAAATAAATATCATGAAGCTTACAGGCGCACAGATCCTGATCAAATGTCTTGAAAAAGAAGGCGTCGAGCATATTTTTGGACTTCCGGGGGGCGTCATTCTGCCCACCTACGATGTTCTCTTTGATTCCAAGATCAAACTTATTCTGACCAAGCATGAGCAAGGCGCGACCCATATGGCCGACGGGTATGCTCGCGCGACGGGGCGTCCGGGAGTTTGTTTGGTGACTTCAGGGCCCGCGGCCACGAACACCGTGACCGGTCTCGCGACCGCTTACATGGATTCTGTTCCGCTGGTCTGCATCACGGGGCAGGTAACGACGAATGCGATCGGAAGTGATGCGTTCCAGGAAGTGGATATCGTCGGAATCACGCGTCCTATCACAAAGCATAATTTTTTGATAAAAGATGTCCGGGACATTGCGCGGATCGTGCGCGAAGCCTTCTATATCGCCACGACCGGAAAACCTGGCCCCGTATTAATTGACTTCCCGGTGGATATCAGCCGCACCCAAACAAACTTTGTGTGGCCGAAGGATGTTTTTATCCGGAGCTATCAGCCCACGGTGGAATGCCCAGGAGTGGAAGAGCAGCTTCAGAAGGCAGCCGAATTGATCCGCGGGAGTAAACGTCCCGTGTTGTATGTGGGCGGCGGGGCCATCATTTCCGGAGCCGAAAAAGAGATTCGCGCTTTTGTGGAAAAGACGGGGATCCCCATCACGACGACAATCTTGGGGCTCGGGATCTTTCCGGAGACACACGAGTCGTCGCTTCGGATGCTCGGGATGCACGGCACTCATTTCGCGAATTATTCGGTGCAGAATTCCGATGTTCTGATAGGGGTCGGTGCGCGTTTTGATGACCGCGTGACCGGTAACGTGGCGAAATTCGCGCCGCATGCCAAGATCATTCACATTGATATTGACCCGGCATCGATCTCGAAAACGGTGCGAGTTCATGTGCCGGTGGTGAGCGATGTGAAACATGCGATTGAAAAATTGAGCGGGCTTATTCCGGACAAACGTTCGGACATGAAGGAATGGCTCATTCAGATCGCGGCCTGGAAGAAAAAACATCCGATGAAATATGAGAATGAGGGTCAAAAGATTCATCCCGCTTATGTGATCGAAAAGATCGGAGAGTTGACGAAGCATCAGGCCATCGTGGTCACAGGTGTGGGCCAGCATCAGATGTGGACGGCGCAATGGTATCAATTCAATCGGCCGCGTACGATGCTCACTTCCGGGGGGCTGGGGACCATGGGGTATGGTTTTCCCGCCGCGATCGGGGCGCAACTCGGAAGGCCTAAGGATACAGTGGTCTGCATCGAAGGGGATGGGTCGTTCCAGATGACCATGACCGAACTTGCGACCGCGGCTTACAACAAAGTGCCGATCAAGACGTTCATCCTGGATAATGGTTATTACGGGATGGTCCGCCAATGGCAGGAGCTTTTCTATAAGCGGCGGTACTCGGGTTCTGTGATCGGTCCAACCAATCCTGATTTCGTGAAATTGGTGGAGGCTTACGGGATCCTGGCGATTAAGGTTCGTCAGAAAAAAGAATTGGTTCCGGCGATCAAAAAAGCGCTGGCTCACAAGGGGCCAGTCGTCGTGCAGTGCCTTGTTTCCAGAGAAGCAAATGTGTATCCGATGGTCCCGGCCGGGAATGCGCTGGACCAGATCATGGATATGGCTTAAAAAATAGTAGGTAGGGGATAGGAAGTTCCTCGTTTTTCTAAACCCTGTACGCGAAACCCTAAACGCTCTTGAAAAGGAGTTCTTATGCAACATACAGTCTCAGTATTGGTGGAAAATCATTTTGGTGTTTTAGCGCGCGTGGCCGGGCTTTTTTCGGCCCGTGGGTTCAACATCGATAGTCTCGCCGTCGGTGAGACCCAGGACCCGGAAGTGTCGCGCATGACCGTGATCGCGAACGGAGATGATCGCGTGGTCGAACAGATCATGAAGCAGCTGAATAAGCTTGTGGACGTGATCTGCGTGGAAGATCTCACGGCGAAGGATATGATCGCGCGGGAGCTTGTGCTGATCAAGATCGGGGTGAATGCGACAAACCGTAACGATATCATGCATGTCGTGAATACGTTCCGCGCGAAGATCGTAGATGTAAGCCAGGAATCCCTGACGATCGAGGTAACGGGAAGCGAAGGTAAGATCGATGCGATGCTTGAACTCTTGAGGCCGTTTGATCTTAAGGAGGTCGTCCGGACGGGGCAGATCGCTATGGCTCGCCGGGGTGAACTGAAGGCGCCGTCAAAATGCGGCGGGAAGACGGGTGTTTGCAAGGTAGCAAAAAAAACAAAAAAAAAGAAATAATCTCAAACACGTTTCAATAAACGAAAGGAAAATAAAATGGCAGTCAAAATTTATTACGATAAAGATGCGGATCTGAATCTTCTTAAGGGCAAAAAAGTTGCCATTATCGGCTATGGGATCCAGGGCCGGGGGCAAGGATTGAACCTCCGTGATTCGGGCGTGGATGTGATCGTGTCCGAGATCCCCGGAACGCCGAACTATGAACAGGCCGTAAAAGATGGCTTCAAGCCCCTGGGTGCGAGTGAAGCGGCTCAGCAGGCGGATATTATCCAGATCCTGACGCAGGATCATCTCCAGGCCGAAATCTACGAAAAGCATATCGCCCCGTACATGAAGGCCGGTAAATCGCTTTGTTTCTCTCACGGGTTCAACATTCACTTCGGCTATATCAAACCGGCCAAAGAGATCGATGTTTTTATGGTCGCGCCGAAAGGACCGGGATCCCTCGTGCGTTCCCAGTTCGTAGAAGGTGGCGGCGTACCGTGTCTCGTGGCGGTCAAGCAGAACCCCAGCGGCAAAGCGCTCCAGATCGGCCTCGCGTATGCGAAGGCGATCGGCGGCGCTCGTGCGGGAGTGATCGAGACTACTTTCAAAGAAGAGACAGAGACCGATCTTTTTGGCGAGCAGGCTGTTCTCTGCGGCGGTTTGAGCGACTTGATCACGGCGGGTTATGACACGCTGGTCGAGGCCGGATATCAGCCTGAGATGGCGTATTTTGAATGTCTGCATGAAGTAAAACTCATTGTGGATGCGATGTTCGTGCACGGGATCAGCGGCATGTATCGCCGCGTTTCCGATACCGCGGAGTACGGTGGTTATAGCCGAGGGCCGCGCGTGATTACGAAGAACACCCGAAAAGAAATGAAAAAGATGCTCGACGAGATCGTGTCCGGGAAATTCGCGAAGGAATGGATGGAAGAGAACAAGAAGGGCCGTCCGAATTTCAAGAAGCAGCGCGAAGCTTGCGAAAAGCACGGGATCGAAAAAGTCGGCGCGCAGCTGCGCGGGATGATGGAATTTATTAACAAGAAATGACCTGCCAAAGGCAGGTCATCCCCGAATGTCTTAGTCGGGAATCCAGAGCTTAGGCTCAGCGCTGGATTCCCGCTAAAAACATGCGGGAATGACAAAAAGAAAAATATGGCAGAAAAACGGAAGATCCATATATTCGACACCACGCTCCGGGACGGAGAGCAGTCGCCTGGGGCGTCGCTCACGCCGGAAGAGAAGCTGAAGATCGCGCGTCAGCTCGAGCGATTGAATGTCGATGTGATCGAGGCCGGATTTCCCGCTTCGTCGCTCGGGGAGATGAAGGCCGTTTCGATGATCGCGGAAGGTGTGCGCAAGCCCGTGATCTGCGGTCTTTCGCGTATGATGCCGAGGGATATCGATGCCTGCCGGAAGGCCCTTGAAAGTGCCGCAAAGAAACGCCTGCACCTTTTTCTCGCGACCTCCCAGATCCATCGTGAGTTCAAGCTCAAAAAAAACAAGAGAGAGATCCTGGCGATGGTCGCGCAGAACATCAAGTTGGCGACACAGGATTTCAAACAGGTCGAATTTTCCCCCGAGGATGCTTCCCGAACAGAGCGTGATTTTCTGGCGGAAACCGTTCGGGCTGCAATTCAGGCTGGGGCGACCTCGATCAATATCCCAGATACCGTGGGTTACACCGTTCCGCAGGAATTCACGGATCTGATCCGTTTTTTGATCGCGAAAAATCCGGGGCTTGGTAAGAAGATCGTGCTTTCAGTTCATTGTCATAACGACCTCGGTCTCGCGACCGCGAATTCCTTGGCGGCCGTGCTAGCGGGTGCGAATCAGGTGGAGTGTACGGTCAATGGGATCGGCGAACGCGCGGGGAATGCTTCGCTCGAGGAGATCGCCATGACGATCGATACGCGTGCGGATTTCATGAATTGTTACACGGATATCAAGCTCTCGGAGATCACCAAAGCTTCCCGTCTTGTGGCGAATTTGACAGGGATGGTCGTTCAGCCCAATAAGGCGATCGTGGGGCGCAATGCCTTCTGGCATGCCTCAGGCATCCATCAGGACGGGGTGCTCAAGAAGCGCCAGACCTATGAGATCATGGACCCCAAAAAGATCGGTCTTTCCGGCAGCCAGCTGATGCTCGGGAAACTTTCGGGCAAGCACGCTTTCGAGGTTCGCGTAAAAAAACTCGGATTCCAATTGGCGCCCAAGGAGCTGGATCAAGCTTTTGTTCAATTCAAGGCACTCGCGGATAAGAAGAAATACATTTTCGACGAAGATCTCGAGGCAATCCTGCAAAGTGAGATTGCCAAGATCCCGGAGACCTGGAAGCTCGTGTCCATGAGGGTGGTGTCAGAGACCCGCGCGAAGCCCCACGCCCAGATCAAGCTTTCCTATGAGGGCAAGAGCCAACAAGCCGTCTCAACCGGGGATGGTCCCGTGGATGCCTGTTATAAGGCCATCGAGAAGATCGTCAGTTCCAAGGCAAAGCTGATTCATTACGGATTGCAATCGGTCACAAGCGGCAAAGACGCCTTGGGCGAAGTGCTGGTCAAGCTTGAGATCGGCGGCAAGGAAGTGACCGGTCGCGGCACGAGCACCGATATCATTGAAGCCAGTGTGCGCGCCTATCTCTTCGCGATCAATAAAGTTTCGGCGAACTCTCAACGGGCGTCGAGCCAGCTTTCCCCGGTGTGAAAAAGAAAAAAGCTTTCAAGCTTTACGGGATCTTCGGACACCCCCTTTCGCATACTCTTTCTCCGGCCATGCATGAAGCCGCGTTCCGCACGCTTGGAATCGATGCGAACTATATCGTTTTGGACCTTGCCCCCGCTGCTTTCAAGAAACTCATGACCCAGGCCTCCACGCTTTCTCTTTCGGGTTTTAATGTCACTGTGCCCTACAAAGAAACCGTGATGCGGTATCTTGATAGTGTCCGCCCGGAAGCGCGTGCCATCGGCGCAGTGAACACAGTTTTCAAGCAAGGGAAAAAGTGGGTGGGCACGAATACCGATATGGAAGGTTTTCTTATGGCGCTTATGAAAGACGGCGGGTTTTGCCCGTCTTGGAAAAAGGCTGTGATCCTGGGGGCCGGAGGCGCAGCCCGTGCGGTGGTGTTTGGTCTTTCGCGGGAGGGTGTTCGCGAGATATTGATCGCGGATTGTTTTCCGGAAAAGGCCCGTAAGATCGCAAACGATATGGGGAAGCTTTTCAAGCGAGTGGATTATCAGGCTGCTCTGGCCGGAACTCCGGAGGTCAAGGAGGCCCTGCAAAAGGCCGATGTTATCATTAACGCGACTCCGATCGGGCTGAAGCCCCAAGATCCCAAAGTGATCCCGGAAGGGTGGATCCCCCGAGGCCGTGCGAAAAAAATATTTTATATGGATCTTATTTACAATCCGGCCATGACACCTTTTTTGAAGGATGCGAAAAAGAAAGGCCACAGGACCTTAAACGGGCTCGGGATGTTGCTTTATCAGGGCGCTCGAGCTCTGGAACATTGGACGGGGAGGAAAGCGCCGGTCGCGGTGATGCGCCAGGCACTTCTTCAGGCACTCAAAGGACAAGGGGACTTGCCCCGTTAGAGATTATCGAAGGGGTTTTTCTCCGCTTAACTTGCATAGAAGATGGATAAATTCGAACACGTTTTTTTTCAATAGAAGGAAGCGCATCCAAAAAAGCTTCCCGTCTCTAACGGGGGAAATATGGATCCCATAACAGGGTGGTTTGTTTTTGCGATTGGGGCGATCGTGGGGAGTTTTCTGAACGTTTGCATTCATCGAATGCCGCGTGATCTTTCGATCGTGCTTCCTCGGTCCTTTTGTCCGCACTGCAAGGCCAAGATCCCCTGGTATGAAAATATACCGCTCGTGAGCTATCTCTTGCTCCGGGGGAAATGTTTTCGTTGCCGGAGGCCGATCGCTTTCCGCTATTTCTTTGTGGAATTAACAACGGGTTGCATGGCTTGGTTTTTATGGCAGCAGCATGGTTTGTCGGCGGAATTTGTGACAAGCGCGATCTTTTTTGCGATGATCATTGTTGCCACCATGACGGACTTTGAGACAGGTCTCATCCCGGATGAGATCACAATCACGGGCATGATCGTGGGGCTAGCGCTTAGCGTGACCGGTCACGGGCACTTTGCTCAGGCGCTCTGGTATCAAAAACTTCTCGCTTCAGGGGTCGGGCTTTTGACGGGAGGCGGAATTTTGCTCCTCGTGGGATGGCTTGGCAAGCTGGTGTTTCGCAAAGATAGTATGGGGGGCGGGGATGTGAAGCTTCTGGCCATGATTGGCGCTTTTGTGGGATTTCCGAAGGTGGGTCTCATTTTTCTTCTCGCGCCTTTTCCAGCCCTACCGTTCGCGCTCTGGCAGCGTTTTGTGAAAAAAGAAGAAACGATTCCCTTCGGTCCCTTTCTGGCGCTCGCGGGGGCGCTTATTTTTATGGAAGGGGACGTGATCCTGAAATATTTAGCAAGAACCTACGGAGTCTGATCCCGCATCACATTAAAATTTAGGGGTATGCGGGACAGCACTTGATTTTCATTAATAAAAAATGAACAGAAATCAGTGCAGTCTAAGTCGCCATTAATGAATAAAAATAAAGACTTGGGCCGTACTGTTAACCCCTAAGATCAAATGGAGAACAGTACTGATATGCTGAAATATATTACGGCAGGAGAATCTCACGGCCATTACATGGCCGCCATCTTGGAAGGCTTCCCCAGCGGCCTCACCCTCGATCTTGATTTTATCAACGGAGAGCTGCGTCGCCGGCAGGGAGGTTATGGCCGCGGAGACAGGCAAAAGATCGAAACGGACGGCGTTGAGATCATGGGCGGCGTGATCAAGAAGGTCACGACCGGCGCGCCGTTGGGGTTTCTTCTAACGAACAAAGATTTCAAGATCGAGGAAATGCCGGAGCTTTTTCGTCCACGGCCCGGCCATGCGGACCTTGCCGGATCTCTGAAATACGATCAGGGGATCCGCGCGGTTCTGGAACGTTCGAGCGCGCGCGAAACCTCCATGCGCGTTGCCGTCGGCGCGGCTTGTAAACTTTTGCTCAAGGTCTTCGGGATTGAGATTGCCGCTCACGTGGTCCAGATCGGGAGCGTTGTGCTTCCTGAACGGGATATCACCGTTGAGGAAATTCGAAGGGATGCGAAGGATTCCCCTGTTCGGTGTGTTTGCAAAAAGACCGAAAAGGCCATGGTCCAGGCGATCACGAAAGCCATGAAACGCGGAGACTCGCTCGGCGGGAAATATGAGGTTCGAGCTACGGGTCTTCCGATTGGATTGGGCTCTTACGTTCATTTTGAGAGAAAACTGGACGCCCGGGTTGCGATGATCCTGATGGGTCAGCAATCCGCGAAAGCGGTCGAAATCGGGGATGGCGTACGTCTAGCCAGCGTTCCCGGTTCCGAGGCGCATGACGCGATCTTTTACGGGAAGGCCCGTGGCTATTTCCATAAGACGAATCATGCCGGGGGTTTTGAGGGCGGGATGACGAACGGGGCTGATCTCGTGGCCCGTCTCACGATGAAGCCGATCTCGACGCTCGCGCGGCCTCTGGCATCGGTGAATATGAAAACGAAAAAAGTGGAGAAAGCGGATTTTGAGCGTAGCGATGTTTGCGCGGTGCCGGCCGGAAGCGTGATCGGCGAAGCGCTCGTGGCCTATTCGCTTGCGGATGCCTTTCTTGAAAAATTCGGCGGCGATTCCTTGACGGAGATCCGTCGTAATTACGAAGGTTACTTGAAGTGCAGCCGGCAATAAAGAAGGATGCTGGAGATCGGATGCAGGGTAACGAAAAGCCTCGCTTCATTCTTCATTCAACATCCTGAACTGACAATTGATGTCCAACAAAAACATTTACCTTATAGGCATGATGGGTTCCGGCAAGACTGTGACCGGGGAGGTCCTGGCGGACCTGCTTGATTATACGTTTGTGGATCTGGACGCCGAGATCCAGGCTAAGGAGGGGCGTTCCATACCCGAGATCTTTGCCGGATCCGGGGAGCCGTATTTCCGTGATGAGGAGTCCGCCGTTCTGGAGCATTTCTCAAAGCAAAACGGGCAGGTGATTGCGACAGGCGGAGGCATTGTCCTTCGTGAAGGGAATGTGCGGCGCATGAAAATAACCGGCAAGGTCGTATTGCTTAAAGCGTCCGCAGAATACTTGTGGCAGAGGGTCCGGTACTCCAAGGACCGTCCGCTTCTTAATCAACCGGATCCGCTCGGGGCACTTCGGCAGATCTTAAACGACCGGGCGACTCTTTATGAGAATGGATGTCATTTTTCCGTACTGACGGATGGCAAGATCGCCGAGGATGTCGCAAGCGATATTCATGAAATGTTGAGGTCGAGAACATGAAAACAATTCAAGTAAAAAGCCTGAAGGGAAATTATAAGATCTGCGTGGGCCAAGGGCTGCTTGCGAAGGCCGGTATGGGGATCTCCGGGATCTTTAAGCCTGGCGCAAAGCTTATGATCGTTTCTCAGAAGAATCTTGCGCCTTATCTAAAGACGATCGCTGCTTCGCTTTCCAAAAAAGGTTTTGAAGTGCATTCCCATACGCTGCCAGATGGGGAGATCGCGAAATCCGGGGCAGAGCTTTTTCGACTCTCTTATGATCTTCTTGCCAAGGGATTTGAACGCAGGGACGGGATCGTCGCCGTGGGTGGGGGTGTTGCGAGCGACCTTGCGGGATTTGCGGCATCGGTTTATCTTCGCGGGATCCGTTATGTGAATATCGCGACGACCTTACTTGCCCAGGTGGACAGTGCGATTGGGGGGAAGACGGCGATCGATCTCAAAGAGGGAAAAAATCTTATGGGAGCTTTCTGGCCTCCGGCGCTTGTAATCTCAGATGTGAACGTGCTTCGCTCGCTCCCGCAAAGAGAGCTTTGCGCTTCCCTGGGGGAGGTGGTGAAATACGGCGTGATCTGCGATCCTGCCCTTTTTAATTTTCTGGAGAAGAACTGCAAAAGGATATTGCGAAGAGACCTCAGAGCGATCCAAAAGGTCGTTCTTGCTTGCGCGAAGATTAAAGCGGGAGTTGTGAGCCGTGATGAGTTCGAGACAAAAGGAGAGCGCGCGATTCTTAATTATGGCCATACGTTCGCGCACGGGATCGAAGGGGCGCTGGGTTATAAGGGCTTGGTGCACGGGGAAGCGGTCGCGATTGGCATGATGATGGCGGCGCAGCTTGCGGCAGACCTTGGGCTTTGCTCCGAAGAACTTCCCTGGCGTCAGATGAAGCTTCTCATGGCCATGGGATTGCCCGTTTCGATCAAGAAATTCAATCTGAAAACTGCTGCAATCCTGAAAGCCATGATGACGGACAAAAAAAAGAGCCAAGGAACGTTGCGCTTTGTCCTGCCGAAGCGTATCGGCCAAGTCACGGTTGAAAAAGATATTCCCACCGAGAGTGTTCTCAAAATCCTTCGCCTTGCCGGCGCGAAATAAAACCGCTTCTGCGCAGCTCCAACCGCTGAAAATGCGTCTTTTTCCGATGTTTATTTAAATTAAATAAAGATTGTAGAATAATCAAGTTCATGTTATGCTTTCCCCGTGAAAAAGCGAAATTGTCTCATTCCTCACGAAAAGATATTCCGGATCATTTTGTTCTTGCGCGGTCAAAAAATCATGTTAGACGCGGACCTTGCGGAGCTTTATGGCGTTAGAACCAAGCGTCTTAACGAGCAGGTGCGAAGGAATTTGGATCGCTTTCCAGCGGATTTTATGTTTCGTTTAAACCTGGAAGAGAAAAAGGAGGTGGTCGCGAATTGCGACCACCTCAAGCAGCTAAAATATTCACCGGCTCTCCCCAACGCTTTTACAGAGTATGGCGCCATTATGTTGGCGACTGTGTTGAACACGCGTTTGGCGGTTCGAATGAGCCTGCAAGTTGTTCGGGCGTTCGTGCGGTTGCGGGAAATCCTCGGGACCCACAAGGCCTTGGCCCGGAAGATCGAGGAAATGGAAATGCAATATGACGCGAACTTTCGCGTTCTCTTTAACGCGGTCCGCAGACTCTCTTATCCTCCGGTACGAATGAAACGAATGATTGGATTTCACCCATGACGGCAGTCGAGGAAGATGAAATACGGGCGTTCTTAACTTTGAACCGGCTTCGGATCGAAGGAAGACGCAAAACCTTGACGTTCCTCTCGGAAGGGAAAAGCGCGCGGGAGATCATGGAGCGCCTGGAGTCCGAGGACCTGCTGAGAGAACTGCCGGTCTCGGGAGAGGCGCCACTCTTTGATGCGAAAAAAGAGATCGATCTTTGCGCTCAAAAGGGGATAGAGTTTCTGCTTTATTCCGATCCGGATTACCCGGTAAGCCTAAAGGAGGTCTCGGACCCGCCACTTCTTCTTTATAAAAAAGGGGCCCTGCTTGAAAATGACCGGAATGCCATCGCCATCGTGGGGACGCGGCACCCGAGTTTTTATGGCCGCACACAGGCGAAGCGTTTTGCCGAGGAGTTGGCCGCAAGAGGTCTCACGATTGTTTCCGGGTTAGCACGTGGGATTGACCAGGTTGCTCACGACGGCGCACTTCATGTTTCTTACGGTCGTACGATCGCCGTGATGGGCTGCGGACTCGATCTGATCTATCCGAAGGAGCACGAGGGACTTTTTAAGCGGATCGTCGAGCGGGGCGCGGTTCTAAGCGAATATCCTTTAGGGACTCCACCCCTGCCGGAGAATTTTCCGCGTCGCAATCGAATTTTGTCGGGCTTGTCATACGCCACATTCGTGGTTGAGGCCCATTCTCGAAGCGGGTCTCTCATCACGGCCCATCAGGCCGTTGAGCAGGGACGGGAAGTCTTTGCGCTTCCGGGGCCTGTGGATCAGCTGACCTCACGTGGAACTCATCAACTTATTAAAGAAGGTGCGTGTTTGGTAGAAACTCCCGAGGATATCCTGCTTGTCCTGGCAGACCGGTTGAGATGGGAGAATAAGCCTGAGATGTTGCTCCCGATACCCGATGGAGAAGCAACGGGAAATAACGGTCAACGGTCAACGGACAACGAACAACAGTCAACGAACAACGGTCAAGGGTTAGCGGATAACGGTCAACCGACGGGTGGGGAGGAGGAGAAGAATGAAAGGGAGGGGGGCCGCCTCCTGGGAGACAATCGGGATATCTCGCACGAGGACCAATCGGTCATTCCGGAGCTTCTCAAAGAGGAAGGTTCTTTGGGCCCTGACGAGATACTGGAGTTTACAGGTCTTGAACCCGCGAAGCTGCCGGCGCAACTTCTTAGGCTTGAACTGGCAGGAAAGATCAAGAGAGCTGGGGACGGGAAATATTCGCTTCAATAGGGCAACGGCGTTATTGATTTAAGCTGGAGTTAGGGGTTTGTCATTCCCGTTCCGGCTCTGTCATTCCCGCGAAGGCGGGAATCCAGACTGGGATAAACTTCGGCGGGGATCCAGAGAAAATAATATGGATGCTCAATATTATGTTTATATCATGGCGAGCCGGAGGAATGGGACTCTGTATGTCGGCGTAACCAATGATCTCGCAAGACGGGCTTATGAACACCGGAATGGTTTAGCGGAAGGTTTTACAAAAGCGTATAAGGTGAAGCTGCTTGTTTACTATGAAGCGACAAATAGTGCTGAAGGGGCTATTTCCCGCGAGAAACAGCTCAAAAAGTGGAATCGCGTATGGAAGATCAGATTGATCGAAGAGTTCAATTCGTCGTGGTCTGATCTTTATGAAAGGCTCGTTTGACGTCCTGGATCCCCGACAAAAGCATTCGGGGATGACAGGCTAGGCGTTGTGTCCGGCGCCCAGGTGACTTTGCGCCTTGCGCTTTGCCCTTTGCGCTCCGTGTCTGATGTCTGCCGTTGTCCGTTGATCGCGATTCTCTGCACCTTGTGACTTTCGCTGTTTCCGTGGGGTTAAGCTTCAGCGCCGGGAGGTCGTTATTATCAGGGTGATTCATAAGAAAAGGTTTTGACAGACGGGTGTTTCCTATATAGAGTTTCATATGAAAACCATGTCTTGTTAAAGGAAAAGTTCTTTAAACGAAAGGAGTCAAAGATGGAAGGATTGGTGCCAGCAAGTAAGGGGAAGCGGTTTGCGGCAGGGCTGATTGACCTGGTCGTTATTCCCATTGTTCTTGGGGTTGTAATCGGGTTGGTTCTTTTGGCGGCTCCGGACATGGTGCGCAGCATCGTGCTCGTTGTCGTCAATATCATTTGGTTGATGTTCCGTGATGCGGTCTTTTCTCCTGGTCGAGCGATGGTTAGAATCAAGATCGTCAGCCTTACAGGGGAGAAAGTTACATGGGGCCAGGCATTCATTCGGAACATTCTCCTGATCATTCCATTCGTACTTGTAGTCGGATATCTCGTTGAGATCGTGATGCTAATCGTCAAGGGGCATCGTCTCGCGGACAATTGGGCAAAGACGCAGGTCGTTGAAGCCTAGGATCCGTTGAAACATTTCTGAGAGTTGAAGATCCTCCTCCGTGGGTGACCGCGGAGGAGGATTTTTTTTGGCTGTATCCAAGCGAACAATGGTGACTAAAAAAAAGGGGGGGGGATATGAACTGGTACATGGAAGTGTTGAAAAAATACGCGGTGTTCAGCGGGCGGGCGCGACGTACGGAGTATTGGATGTTCTGTCTTTTCAACGTCATCATCACATTTGTTCTGGGAACCATCGAGGGGTTCTTTAAAGGCCCCGGAGTTCTTGGCGGACTCTACTCTCTCGCGATGCTTATCCCGGGTATTTCCGTTGGGGCACGCAGGCTTCACGACACCGGACGGAGCGGGTGGTGGCAGCTGATCGCTCTCATTCCTGTGATCGGCACCATCGTGCTCATCGTTTTCTTGGCTCAGGACAGCCAACCTGAAAATCAATACGGTCCGAATCCGAAGTCAGCCGTCTGATTACTAATAACATTCAGCGGGGACAGGCAGTCAATGATTGCCTGTCCCTTTTTTTGTCTTCTCACACGACTTGTTTTATATGGTAGACTTCAATTGACAGGATAAACGCTATGTCTAAGAAAAAACGCTCTAAAAAAACAAGATCGGTCAGTAAAAGGACGGGAGGAGCTCTCAAAGAGGTCCTTTCCCTTTATGTGAAGCTCGCGGACCTCAAAAAGGAAGTTGGAAAATCGGCCGAACGCGGGGAACTTGTGAATGACCGCCTGACGGGTCTCGAGGTTCATGTGAATATCCTGGCTCGGCTTCTTACGACGCTTTGTATCGAGAAACTTGGCATTCGTATTGGCGCGTTAAAGCGTTTAGTTCGCCGTGTTGAGAAAGAAGCGGTGCGGGATTCTCAGATCATGGAGCTCGAGTCTCTCTATAAGCTTTCCCATGGGAGCTTAAAGAAGACCCCCTCGGCTAGCGTTAAGCCAAAAGACGACCCTTGGGAGCAGATCTCCTAACTCGTTTGATTTAAGCCGGTTGCAAGCGTCCGATAAACTTGCCGTTTACTTTCTCCCACATTTTGTTTAGAATCCCTTTCACTTTATTCAACTTGGACACTATTTTGCATTCTTAGGGAGGTCCTGTGGCAAAAGCAAAGAAGAGCGTCAAGGCTGTCAAAGATAGCAAGGCTGAAAAAAGTGCCAAGTCTTCAAAAGGGCCAAAACACCTAGTGATCGTGGAGTCGCCGGCCAAGGCCAAGACCATCAACAAGTTCCTGGGCAAGGATTTTCATGTCGTCGCCTCAATGGGCCATGTCCGAGACCTGCCGAAGAGCCGGATGGGGGTGGATATCGAGCACGATTTTACTCCCGAATACATCATCATCCGCCGCGCGTCAAAAACGGTCAAACAGCTCAAGAAAGACGCCAAAGATAAAGAAACCATTTATGTTGCCCCCGATCCGGACCGGGAAGGAGAGGCCATTAGTTGGCATCTTGAGCATATCTTTACCGCAGAAGGCCACGGACCGAAGATCCTCCGCGTCGAATTCAACGAGATAACCCAAGCGGCTGTGCTGAAGGCTTTTGACCATCCTCGCGCTATCGATATGAATCTTGTGAATGCCCAGCAGGCGCGGCGCATTCTGGATCGTGTGGTCGGGTATCAATTGAGTCCGCTCCTTTGGAAGAATGTCGGGCGTGGTCTTAGCGCAGGCCGAGTTCAGTCCGTGGCGCTTAGGTTCGTCGTGGATCGGGAACGCGAGATCCGAAAATTCGTATCGCAAGAATACTGGACGCTGGACGCAAGGCTTTCCGCTTCCGAAGGTGTCGAGGCGTCGAAAATTTTTCTTTCCCGCCTCATACGGATCGAAAAAGAGAAACCCGAGCTCAAGGATCAAGCCGAGACCGACAAGATCAAGCAGGAGCTTCAGCAGCTTCCTTTCCAAGTTTCGAATATTGAGAAGACCGAAAAACGTCGCAGGCCGCAGGCCCCCTACACCACAAGCAAACTCCAGCAGGAAGCTTATAGCCGGCTCGGGTTCTCTGCTGCGAATACGATGCGCATTGCACAGAAACTTTATGAAGGCGTGGAACTCGGGGACGAAGGCAGCGTCGGTCTCATTACGTACATGAGAACAGATTCCGTGAATGTTGCCTCCTCCGCGCAAGAGGATGCCGCGCGCTACATCCTCGAGAAATTCGGGAAAGATTATCTCCCGGAAAAACCGCCGGTCTACAAATCCCGTAAGGGGGCGCAGGAGGCTCACGAAGCCGTCCGTCCGACCTCGGCTTTCCGAATTCCGGATTCGGTAAAAGATTTTCTTGAAAGCGATGAACTGAAACTTTACGAGCTCATCTGGAGAAAATTCCTTTCGTCCCAGATGGTTCCGGCGGTCGATGAACACACCGCTATTTCGATCCTGGCAGGAGACCCGCCTGAAAAACAGGACGAGGCTCGCCCGTCATCGCAGGGCGGTAAGTACGAATTTCGCACGACCGGGAAGCGCAGCCTTTTTCTAGGCTTTACGGCCGCGTTCGGTGAGATCAAAGTCGAAAAAGACAATGCCAAAGAAATCGAAGAAGAGGAAGCGCCGGAAGTAGCGGAACTGCCCGACTTGAAGGTCGGACAGAACCTTTCGCTACACGAGCTTGTGGGGGAACAACATTTTACAAAACCGCCCCCAAGGTTCAACGATGCGAGCTTGATCAAACTGCTCGAAGAAGAAGGTATCGGTCGCCCCAGCACTTATGCTCCGACGATCTCGACCATCCTGGGCCGGATGTATGCCGAACGCAAGAGCGGCGCGCTCATGCCCACCGAACTTGGTGAAACCGTCGTGGATATTTTGGTGAAGCATTTTCCGACGATCCTGGATGCGAAATTCACAGCGCTTATGGAAGAGGAGCTGGATGAGGTCGAAGAAGGGAAAATGGAATGGGTCAAGGTTATGAAGGATTTTTACAAACCTTTCGGCGAGCTTTTGGCGCTCGCACAAACCGAAATGAAAAGCGTCAAGCAGGCGCCCATCCCCACGGATTACAAATGCGCCCTGTGCGGCAAGCAGGTCATGATCAAGTTTGGCCGGTTCGGGAAATTCATGGCTTGTTCCGGGTTCCCGGAATGCAAATACACACGTTCTCTCCCGACAGGGTTCTTTTGCCCGGAGCCGGGTTGTGGCGGAGAGCTTCTGAAGCGTCGGGCCAAAGGTCGCCGGGCGTTCTACGGCTGTTCGAATTATCCGACGTGTAAACATGTCGTCAATGAACTGCCGAAAAAAGAAGACGCCGCCGAAGCCCCGTGAGCCCTAGAACATGAATAAGCGGGTGGAAGAGTTCCTGAATTTTCTTGCGACTGAAAAGGGTGCCTCAGAGCACACAACCAAAAATTACGGCATCGATCTCCGGGAGTTCATAAAATTCATCGCGGAAAAGGATTTAAAGGAGCTGACTTATCTGGATATCCGCTCCTTTTTAGCGTTCCTGAAGACCCGCGAATACCGTAAGAGCACCATTTCCCGCAAGCTCGCTTGCCTTCGGTCCTTTTTTAAATATCTGGTGCGCGAGAATATTCTGACGCAAAATCCTGCGGCGGGGATCGCGACCCCGAAAAAAGAAAAACGACTTCCTTCTTTCATGAACCCCGATGAGATCACAAAGCTCCTCGACTCTCCTGCCAAAAACTCCTGGGAGGAAAAACGCGATAAGGCGATTCTGGAGATGCTTTACAGCTCCGGGCTTCGCGTAAGCGAACTCGCGGGGCTCAATCATGACGATCTGGATTTTTTTGGCGGCCTCGTTCGGGTGCGTGGTAAAGGAAAAAAGGAACGCATCGTGCCCGTGGGACAATCAGCCTTGAACAGTCTACGCTCTTATTGGGACATGAAAGCCCCAAGGGAAAGCACGAACGCGATTAAAAAGCCCCTTTTTATCAGCCGGATCGGGAGCCGTCTTACGGACCGGAGTGTCCGGCGCATGATCGTGAAATATGTGAAGAGGACCGGCCTCGGGAAAGAGATTTCGCCGCATACGTTCCGTCATTCTTTCGCGACGCACATGCTTGATCGCGGAGCGGATCTCAGGAGCGTTCAGGAGCTTTTGGGGCACGCGAATCTTTCGACCACGCAGATCTATACGCATGTGACGACCCAACGTCTCAAAGATGCCTACGCGTTGGCGCATCCGAGAGCGTGAAAAAGAGTACGGAGTAAGGCGTACGGCGTTGAGAGTTTTTTTTGCCGTACACCGTACGCCTTCCGCAGAACCTGTATGGCATGAAGCGGTTGTTGAATAAGTAATAATAATTTGGTGGGAATATGATCAGGACTTTTCTATACAATCTGGCATTTATGGGATTTGGAATTTTTTATCTCCCGATCTTTTTGACCAAGCTTCGTCAGGCTGAGGATCCGGATGCCCTTTGGCGAGAACGCCGGGGGATCTTTCCGAAGGAGTGGACCGAAAAATTCGCGGGCAAGAAAGTCGTCTGGCTTCACGCGGTGAGCGTGGGAGAAGTGATGGCCATTGAAAAGTTCATTCACGAATGGCTGGCTTCTGCGCCGGAATATGAATTGTTGCTCACGACTGTTACGCCGACGGGGCAGAGGATCGCGAAAAAATTCGCGAGCGAACGAGTGCACGTCTGTTATTTCCCGTTTGATTTAACCCCGGTCGTGAAGCGCTTTCTCGATCTTTTTAAGCCGGTTTGTTTGTTGCTTGTGGAGACCGAGATCTGGCCGAACCTCTTGACCGAAGCCAAACGGCGGAATATCCCGGTGGGCGTGATCAACGCCCGGCTTTCAGAGCGTTCGTTTAAACGGTACAAGATCTTTCCATGGCTTTTTAAGCCCTTGTGGGAAAAGCTGGATTTTGTGCTCGCGCAGTCGGAAGAAGATGCCGTCCGTTTCAGGGGACTTGGCATTGCGGGAGAATCTGTGAGGGATATGGGAAATATGAAATTCGACCAGGCCGAGTGGTCCGCAGAGAGTGCGGTGGATGGTGCGGAATTGCGGCAGGCCTGGGGCTATACCTCCGAAGATCTTGTGTGGATCGCGGGTAGCACGCATCCGGGGGAAGAAGAAATGCTTATGGTTGTTTTTAAAGCGTTGCGCGAGCGGTTTCCGAAGCTCAAGTTGATTCTTGCTCCACGCCATATCGAGCGTTCCGGAGGGCTTTTAAAGCAATTGGAGAAATATGGTTTCAGTGTGGCTTCATCGTCAATCCCAATTCTCCATCAAAAAAAGGAAGGTTCAATTGGGCTTGTCCCAACGACCGTTCAAGGAAATAAAATAGAGGTTGGGGCGAGAGGAAAAGAAGGCTCGGGGCCAGCGGTGCTGGTGCTGGACCAGTTAGGTGTTCTCAAGAATCTGTACGGAATCGCGGACCTTGTGTTCATGGGCGGGAGTCTGATCCCTCACGGAGGTCAGAACCCGATCGAGCCCGCGCGTTTTAACAAAGCAATACTCCATGGAGTGCATGTTTTTAACTTTCACAAGATCTACCACCAGTTCGATCATGACGGTGGTGCTCTCAGGATCTCGGCTCCGGACGAACTGTCGTCCGCGGCGGCGGAGCTCCTCG
>JBAXGK010000011.1:0-18306 GCA_037139435.1 Candidatus Omnitrophota bacterium
GTCCGCCGTAATGAACGGCAGATTGATGTCGGTACTCTGCGCTGTCGAAAGTTCGCACTTGGCTTTTTCCGCGGCTTCCTTGAGGCGCTGGATCGCCATCTTGTCTTTCGAGAGATCGATCCCCTCGGTTTTCTTGAACTCCAGGATGAGCCAATCGATGATCTTCTGGTCGAAGTCATCGCCGCCCAAATGCGTGTCCCCGTTGGTGGCTTTCACTTCGAAGACGCCCTCGCCGATATCGAGGATCGAGATATCGAATGTTCCGCCGCCGAGGTCATAGACCGCGATGGTTTCGTCCTTCTTTTTGTCCATGCCGTAAGCGAGCGCTGCTGCTGTCGGCTCATTGATGATGCGCAGGACTTCCAGTCCCGCGATCTGACCGGCGTCCTTGGTCGCTTGCCGTTGGGAGTCGTTGAAATACGCCGGCACTGTGATGACGGCCTGAGTGATAGGCTCTCCAAGATACATCTCTGCATCGGCTTTGAGCTTCTGAAGCACCTTGGCCGAGATCTCCGGAGGCGTGTAATCCCTTTTTTCCTGCGGGATATTAAAGATCGCCTCTCCGTGCTTACCGGCTTTCACTTTGAACGGAACCATCTGGATTTCATGGCCGGCCTCATCAAAGCGGCGTCCAATGAAACGCTTGGCGCTGAAGATCGTGTTTTCCGAGTTCGTGACAGCCTGACGTTTGGCGGTCTGGCCTACGAGCTCGCCGTTCTTTGTGAATGCGACAATGGAGGGCGTGGTGCGATTGCCTTCCTTATTCTCGATCACCTTTGCATCGGTACCCTCGATGATCGCCATACAAGAATTCGTCGTTCCTAAGTCAATCCCTAAGATTTTTCCCATGTTAGTTTCTCCTTTTTATGTTCGTTAATTACGGCACTTGCACCTTTTAACAATCAATTATCATGCCAATATTAAATAAAAAACGAAGTTGCAACCCATTTAAATTGAACAACTTACATAATCAATATTTTAGCCCAGGGCAACGAAAGCCATAGGTGAGCCATAATGGCGCAATTGTTTGTAACGAAACGACAAAATAAAAATCAAAGCAGTTTGTATTCCTCCAATTTTCTGTATAAAGTGCGTCGGGAAATGCCGAGCTTTTCGGCCGCAATGGATTTGTTTCCCTTGGTTTCAATAAGCGCACTTCGGATGAGTTCTTTTTCTGCGTCCGCGATTTTCGTAATGCCTTGGAGCGAGACATTTTCATTTGTTACCCCGGCCAGTGGGCTCCCCTGCCGGATATCTTCAGGGATCTGCTCCAGAGTCAGCTCGTCTCCGGAGCTCAGGACGACCATTCGTTCCACAATATTTTTGAGTTCTCGGATATTTCCGGGCCAATCATAGCGCACGAGTGCCTCGAGAGCCTGTGTGTCAATGCCTCGTATTTTCTTCGCGTTCAAGGCGGCATATTGTTGAATGAAGGTATTCACAAGCGGGGCGATGTCTTCTTTTCGCTCGCGAAGTGGCGGAACCTTCAAGTAGATGACATTGATACGGTAGTAGAGGTCTTCGCGGAATTTTTGCTGCTGGACCTCGGCAAGGAGTGTTTTGTTTGTCGCCGCAATAAGACGGACATCGACTTTGATCGTCTTGGTGCCGCCCACGCGCTCGAATTCTCCTTCCTGAAGCACGCGAAGAAGTTTCACCTGCATGTCTTTAGAAATCTCCCCGATCTCATCCAGGAACAGGCTCCCTTCGTGAGCGCGCTCGAACCGTCCTTTTTTCCGTTCGGTTGCTCCGGTGAACGCGCCTTTTTCGTGACCGAAAAGTTCACTCGAGAGGAGTGTTTCCGTCAAGGCGGCGCAGTGTACCGCAATAAAAGGATGCTGCTTTCTCGGGCTGAGTTCATGAATGCGACGCGCGATGAGTTCTTTGCCCGTGCCGCTTTCGCCTTCGATCAGGACGGATGCGTTCGAGACCGCGATCTTATCGACGGTTTTGAGAAGCTCCTTCATTTTTTGAGATTGTGCTATGAGGCGGCCCTGGTCATAGCGCTCTCTGAAAAGCTCCTGCTTGAGTTCCCGGTTCTCTTCTTCTAGTTGATGACTGCTAAACGCTTTTTTGACGAGGAATTCTAGCTCCTCAAGATTGATGGGCTTTGTCAGGTAATAGAAAGCGCCTTTTTTCATAGCCTTGACAGCATCTTCCACGGAACCATAGGCGGTGAGCAGGATAACTTTTGCGGCAGGAGCCACGGCCTTAATCGATTCCAAAAGCGTGATGCCATCCATTTCCGGCATCCGGATGTCCGAGATGACAAGATCGGGGCTCTCTTTCTTGAAGAGATCGAGAGCTTCCCTGCCGTTGGCGGCGGTCATGACGTCGTAGTTCAGGCCTTGTAGGAATTGCGTCAGGCCCTTACGAGAGTTCGCCTCATCTTCGACGAGCAGAATGCTTTCAAACATATGGATCAACCTCCCTGGCACGGTGTTACTTGTAATTGGGCAATTGCAGCTGGGGTTCCCGGATCGGTAACAGGACTTTGAAAGTGGTCCCCTTGTTCAATTTGCTCGCGACCTCAATCTTGCCACCGTGTTCGGCCACCGCGTCATAGACCATCATAAGCCCGAGCCCGGCTCCTTCCGGTTTGGTGGTGTAATAGATATCAAAGATTCGAGAGAGATCCTTCTCGGTGATGCCGCAACCTGTGTCCGCGACCGTTACGGTGGCGCAGTGCTGCTTATGCGTTACCGCGATCTTGATGGAGCCTCCGGTAGGCATGGATTCGAGCGCGTTTTTAATCAGGTTCATGAAGGCATAGTAAAGACGTTCCCGGTCCATCAGGAATCCCGGAAGTCCTTTGTCTTTCGAGAATTTCACGAGAACCTTTGCGACATCCAGCTGCGGCTTCAAAAAAGAGAGCGCATCGGCGATCACCTCGTTTAGATCATCAAGGCGAAAGCGAAGAGGCGGTTTGCGGGTCGCCTTAAGAAAATTCCGAATGATGCGGTCGAGTCGCCGAGTCTCGTCCTGAATGTCACTGAGTGAGTTCGCGATCTCCTTTCGTTTGTCGTCGGGAAGTCCGACGAGGCGTTTTTTCAAAAGCTCTAGGTGGATCGTGATGGAGTTAAGTGGGTTGCCGATCTCATGAGCGATGCCGCCGGCAAGGCGCACCAGGCTTTCCATACGTGAGAGCATGGCGGTTTCAAATTCCTGCTCCGTTCGTGATGTGATATCTGAAAGGAGTAAGACTTGATATGTTTTTCCGTCCTGCTCACCCGGGAGGATTGTGATGCGTAGCTGCCTTTCCCGAGGGGAAAGCACCCGGAGGTCATGGACCGTGCGGGTTTGGGATGTTAGTAGCTTCTCCTTGAGAAAAGCAGCAAAGGAGGGATCTTGCGCCTGATTCCAGAGAGGTTGCTTAATGGCAATCCGAACACCTCCCATCCAATCATCGGCCTTCCGGTTGACAAAGACAGGATATCCTTTCGCGTCCGCAATGACAATCCCCTCTTCGAGGTTCTGGCATACTTCTTCGAGTTGAACCTTGTCTTGAGTAGCTTCCAGGAGCTTAAGATAGAGAGACTCTTTCTCGATCTGCGGAAGACGTGGTTTTAATCGTTTTACAAAATCAAGCTTTTCGCTCATGTGCTTTTTTCACTTCCTTAGCGTTCTCAATAAAGGCCCGGAGGAGGCTGGGGTCTTTTGTCCCCGGGCTAGATTCGACACCGCTTGCGACATCCACGGCGAACGGGCGAACAGTCTCAATGGCCTGCGACACATTAAGCGGGTTGAGTCCTCCAGCCAGAAAAAGTTTGTCGTGAACATAAGGCTTATCCTCGATGATGCTCCAGTCGAACGGGATGCCGGAGCCACCTTTCTCAGAATGGGAATAAGTGTCAAAAAGAAACGCGCTGACATTGTATTCGCCGATCCGTTTCAGGCTCATGGCGTCTTTTACGTGAAATGTTTTGATGATCTCATAACCTTTTTGCATGAACGAATCGCAGTAAAGAGCGGTTTCTTCGCCGTGGAACTGGAGGAATTTGAGCTGGAGGCGTCCGGCGATCAACTCCACTTCTTTCTTGGGCTGATTGCAAAATACCCCCACCGTATTTTTGAAGTCCGCGAGCTTCGCGAGAATCTCGGCCGCTTTTTCGACAGTGATCAAGCGTTTGCTCGAAGGAGCAAAAATAAAACCGAGATAATCCGCTCCGAGGTCCGCAGCCAGCCGCGCATGTTCAAAATTTGTATTTCCACAGATCTTCACGCGTGTCATGCAGATTCCTCCCCGATCGAGACCTCTTTTTTCCCGAGAAGCTTCTGGAGCGTGGCGGCGATATCCGGGGATCTCATCAGAGTTGAGCCGATGAGGAAAGCGTGGGCTCCGAGGCTTTTGTACATCATAAGTTCATCATGGGTGCTGAGGCCGCTTTCCACCACAATGGCGGTTCCCTTTGGAATGTGAGGGATCAATTGTTTGGCTCTTTCAGGATCGACTTTGAGCGTCTTGAGGTCCCGGTTGTTGATCCCGATAATGGTGGCTCCGGCATCGACGGCCTTTTTGAGCTCTGCATCTGAATGAACCTCGACCAATGACTCCATGCGGAGGTCTTTTCCCAAAGCAATAAGGTCTTTTAATTCCTCTTCGCTCAGGATTGAGGCGATCAAGAGGAACGCATCGGCTTCGAGAAGAGCGGTCTCGTAAAGCTGAAAACGATCAAAAATGAAATCTTTTCTAAGGAGCGGGAGCTTTGTGACTTGTCGCACGGTTTTTAGATAACTGGGACGACCTTTAAAAAAATGCGACTCCGTGAGCACCGAGATCGCGCAAGCCCCGGCATATTCATACAGGCTCGCGATGCGAAGGGGTTGAAAGTTTTCGCGTAGCACGCCTTCCGAAGGAGAGGCCTTCTTGAGTTCAGCGATGATATTGAGGTGCCGCGTAGACAAGATCGCGTTACGGAAAGATCTGGGTTTTGGCCGTTCTGCTTTTTCGATGATGCGCTGCAGGCGCGCCAGGGGCATGCGCTGCTTCAGTTCGTCGAGGTCTTTCCTCTTTTGGAGAAGGATGTCGTTTAGGATCATATCAATGCGTCCAAGCCTGAAGCTGTCTTAGGACCTTCAGAGCCTTACCGGAATCGATGGATTCTTCAGCGAAGACGATACCCTCTTCGACAGAGCTCGCCTTCCCACAAAGCAAAAGTCCGAAGGCAGCGTTTAGAACGATCGTGTCGCGTGCAGGCCCTTTTTCTTTTCCGGTCAGAATGTTTGTAGCTCGGAGCTTGCTGTTCCGGACTGAATTAACCGAAAGGTCCTTCAGGGCCGCTTTCTTGAGGCCATAACTTTTGGGTTGAATTGTAGCCATCCGCATTTTGTTTGGTGTCACCCATGCGACTGTTGTCAGGACCGAAGTGGATATCTCATCCATGCCGTCAAAGCTGTGGCACACAAGAGCGGTCTTTCTTCCAAGTTTTGAAAGAACCTTGGCGTAAAGCGGGATCAGACGTTTTTCGGAAACGCCCACAAGCTGATGGTCCAGGCGCATCGGGTTCACCAAAGGTCCGAGAAGGTTCAGGATGGTCCGGCGTTTCAAGGCTTTGCGTAAGGGCTGTACTCTAGCAAATACGGGATGATGGAACGGGGCGTGAAAATAGCCAAGGCCAAAGCGCTTGATGGCATGGATTACTTTAGGGGCGGATGTATCGAGTTTGACGCCAAAGGCTTCCATGAGGTCGGAGCTTCCGGATTTAGAGGTGATCGCGCGATTGCCGTGCTTGGAGATCTTGCCGCCCGCTCCCGCGATAACCAGTGCGACCAAGGTTGAAATATTGATCGTTTGTCGGCCATCGCCGCCAGTGCCGCAGGTGTCCATAAGTCCTGGGATCTTGGGCCCGATGGGTTTTTCGAGGGATTGAAGCGCTTGGAGACAGCCAAGAAGTTCATCCGCAGTCTCATTTTTGGAAGCTAATAATAGCAAAATTGCTTTTGCGTGTGTTTCGCTAAGCCTGGAAGTAAAGAGCATCCCGAATATCTTGTAGGACATGTTGAAGGAAAGGTCCTGGCCGACCAAAAGTTTAGAGAGTGCTTTTGCCGTAAATCGTTCGTTCATCTCTTCCCTGAACAATGCATGGTTCATAAGAGTCTCGACACGCGTGCACTTCACTTTAGTTCAAACTGGACATTTTTAAATCTGTTGGCTATATAGGCCAGGAGAGCCCAGATGAAGATTATAACCCCCGCCATTTCTAGGCCCTCTTCGACTATGGAATTTATTTCGTATCCTAGATTGCCATGATCCATTCCAAATCTCCAATAGCAACTCTGGATCATTTCACAGCCCGCTGCACCACAGACATAAAGAGCGCCGGCAAGCAAAAAATATTTTCTTGTTTTAGCGGGTAAGCGGCGCAGCCATTTTAAAGAAACTAGGAAGATCAGGAAGGCCGCCGGCAAATAAATAAAAACCCAAGACGTAATGAAAGGCGAGCTAAGCTTAATCGCTAAGGGGTCGGTTAATTTTAAAAAACCGTAGCATTGATTTGTCCATTCTCCGAGCCTCTCATGTATGCAGATTAATTCATCAGCGGACAAGAAAAGCATCAGTGCGGACATCAAGGCCCATGCATTTTTCCCATGGTCTGGTTCCGTCTTGTTAAGAGCAGCAATGATTGCAAGCAGGATACTCGAGACGAAAAGCATCAATCCTTGAAAAAAGGTAGGAAGCGTTCGCTCTTTGTTTAAATCGAAACGTTCAAGTAGGTCGTAGGGTATATTTAAATGCCATGCTCCCGAGGTTATCAGCCTCATCGCTATATGGCAAAATATAAGAATTATTGCGAAAGTACCTAAAAATCGAGCGATTTTTGCGGGTTCAATAGCGATGGGTCCAGGTGTATTCATTGAAACGATGTCAGCATTTATTGCTTTCATAAGCACTGCGTCTCCATCTCGGCTCCAGTTGGCCTGCGAAGTAAAAAAAGATGATGTGTTAGCTGTTTTTTTGTGAAACGATAAGAAAGTTTCTAAGGATCTGCATGCCGCAGGCGGTCATGATGGATTCGGGATGAAATTGGACGCCCCAAGTCGGATGGTGCTTATGTTTAAGACCCATGATCTCCTGGTCTTTGGTCCAGGCAGTGATCTTGAGCGTTTCGGGAAGAGATTTTTTTTCGACCAGAAGCGAATGATAACGTGTGGCGACGAACGGGTTCGGGATGCCTTTAAAGAGAGGCTCCTTATCGTGATAGACCTTGGAAGTCTTGCCGTGCATGATGTTCTTCGCTCGGATGACCTTCCCTCCAAATACATGGGCGATCGACTGATGGCCCAAGCAGACGCCCAGGATCGGCACTTTCCCGCTAAACGTTTGGATCACTTCGCAGGAGATACCTGCCTCTTTCGGAGTCTTAGGCCCAGGCGAGATGACGATGCGCTTAGGATGCAGGCGTTTGATCTTGGCAATCGTGATCTCGTCATTGCGCCAGACGCGCGGGTCCGCGCCGAGTTCACCGAGATATTGCACCAAATTGTAAGTGAAGGAATCGTAGTTATCGATGACGAGCAACATATTAGTACCGTTCTCCATTTGATTTTAAGGGTTAACGGTACAAACACTACGAACCCTTAAAAATTAATAGCAACGAAGTGTTAGAAAAGAAACCTCTCTTCGATGGCTTTGAGCAAGGCTTTGGATTTATTGACCGTTTCCTCGTATTCCCTTCCCGGGTCCGAATCTTTGACGATCCCGGCACCAGCCTGAAGGAAGATCTGATTTTTGTGAAGCATCAGCGTCCGGATCGTGATGCACATGTCCATGTCTCCATCGAAACCGAAGTAGCCAAGGCAGCCGCCGTAGGGGCCGCGCGCCTCAGTCTCAAGCTCGTCAATGATCTGCATGGCGCGGACCTTGGGGGCACCCGAAAGGGTTCCCGCCGGAAAGGTTGCTCGCAAAAGGTCCATGGCCGACTTCCCCGCTTTGAGTTTGCTTTGGACCCGGCTGACAAGATGCATGACGTGGGAATAGCGCTCGACAAAAGCAAAGCGTTCGACTTTGACCGATTTAAAATCCGAGACGCGGCCAAGATCGTTGCGACCGAGATCGACCAGCATCAAGTGCTCCGCCATTTCTTTCACCGAAGACCGGAGTTGTTTCTCGAATTGTAAGTCCTGCTGCTCCGTGAGACCGCGAGGACGCGTACCGGCAATGGGACGGACTTCTGCCAAGTGTTTTGTTTTTTTTACGAGCATCTCGGGTGAGGATCCGATCAAGCGGAACGGACCGCTTCGAAAATAGAACATATAGGGCGAAGGATTGATGGACCGAAGCGATCGGTAGATCTGAAAATCGTGGCCGTGATGCGCGAGTTGAAAACGTTGTGACAAGACAACCTGAATGCAATCCCCGGCACGGATGTATTCCTTGATCCTCTTGACCTTGGATTCATAATCGTTGCGCGACATATTCGCCCGAACCTGCGCGAGCGACGCGACCTTGGCCACTGTAGGTACACGCAGAGGCTTTTGAAGCAGGGTTTTGTATTTCGTCATCTGTCTGAGGGCGTTCTTATAAGCGGCCTCTGCGGTCTTGAACTTTGTTAGGTCGACGAGAATGACAATGGAAAGAGTTTTCCGGAAGTGGTCGAATACAAGAAAATCTTCAACGCGAAAAAAAATACCGAGCGGGAATCCCGGCCCTTTTTTCTTCGAAAGCCGAATGGTCTCGAAGTCGCGAACATTTTCGTAAGAGAGATAGCCTACGAATCCGCCGCGGAATCCCGGAAAGGCCTCGGGATTGGCCAGCTTGCGTGTGGCCAGCTCCGCCTCGATAACATCCAAAAGGCGGGTATCGTTCAGTACTCGTTTCTTCCCTTTTGCCGTGACCGCGACATTTTCTCCGGAGGATTCGTAAACGGCGGCCGGGTCGATTCCTAGAAAAGAAAAGCGGCCGATCTTTTCTTCCTGCTCAGCCGACTCCAGAAGGAACGCGTGGCGCGTCTTTTGGCTAATCTTCAGAAAACTCGAGACAGGTGTCTCAAGATCTGCTGGGAATGTCTCAGCCAGAGCGACAATATTCCCTTTGAGTGCTAGTTTTTTGAATGTTCTAATGTCAGGGGCAAGCATGTATTGCTTAAATCCTCTCTGTTACAAGAGCGCCTGGGTGTTTTAGGGCGTCCGGTCCATTCATTTGGACATGACATCAAAATACGACGTTATTTTTTATAGATTTTTTCTGGATCAAAGACTTTCTCTTGAGTGATCTTCACGATATCGCCTTGTTCATTCATTTCATGGACAAAACAGGTGCGGTACCCGAGGTGGCACGCCCCACCCTTATTCTGAGTGACGCGGACAAGCAGAGTATCTTTGTCGCAGTCGGTGAGCACCTGAACGACGCCCTGAGTGTGGCCGGATTCCTCCCCTTTTACCCAATATTTATTGCGGGACCTGGAATAAAAAACTGTATGCTTCTCTTTTAGAGTTCGCTCTACAGCGACTTTATCCATGTAGGCCAGCATAAGAACTTCGCCGGATGTGGCGTCCTGGATGATGACGGGCAAGAGTCCTTGAGCGTTATATTTGAGATCTTCCATCTGGATGTATTCTCCTTTGAACATTAGGCCCAATTCCTATCAATTTCATCAATTGAGAAATTTGGGCAATCCTTGTCCATCTTTTAAACGACTAACTCTATGACAGTGATAGAGTTACGGCAAAAAATCGGGTAGCTTTACTGAAACGTTGTCGAGTATGCCACAAATGAACTGTGTGTCAAGGGGATACACTTTGCTGTCCAGCCAAGGTAGTAGAGCTTTGCGCAGGCCGGACAGACTAATCTTTAGTTGAAGGAAGCCATGCTTTCCTGATGGAGAGAAGTATTCCCAATATTGCTGAGATAGCATCAACGATCAGATCTTCCAGCTCGCAAAAACGCCCTGCCACAAAGGTTTGATGCCATTCATCAGAAAAGCTAAACAGGATGGCAGAGCTTGCAGCGAGGAGCGCTAGTATGGAAAGCGGCTTTGCGGAAAATGATTTTCTGAATCCTCGAAGGAGTAGGATTCCCAGGATCAAATACTCGATGGCATGCGCAATGCCAGATATTCCCGGAATGGGAACTTTCGGGATGATGCTGCCCGGAATCGAAGAAAGGCCGAAGATGAATGCCATCCACAAAATGGCTGGATACCAACTGCGCGCAAAAGATGCTGCCTGGGTGTTCATGCTTGCTCCACGAGTCAAATGTAGGAGGGTTGAAGTTTTGGATCGCCTTCGTAACGCCAGTGCCAAGGCTCGTAGGTGATTCCGACGCCCGCATTCTTAGGGTAAGAAAGGACAAACCCGAAGTGGCCGGCGTTTTGAAGCAACCAATGAAACTCCGGGAGAGCTTCGAACTCTGTGACGTTGTACTCTCCGTTGATGCCGTCAGCGTTGATAAAATCGATCGCCAAATGTTCGGGATCCCCGTGTTCGCTATAGCCGGGCAAAGCGACCCATTTCACAGTTTCTCGAATCGAATAATCATGGTTGCTGAGAAAATAGATGAAGAGATAAAGCTGATGGGCGCTGGAGCGGTATCCGGATTCGACCAAAAGCCGTTTTCCTATAGCTTGATCCATGGCGCTCATCATAAAGCGGTAGGTCTGATAAACCATGGGGCTCAGGAATTGTGGCGGGAGCTCTTTTTCAACCCCTTTCACAAGGATCTTTTGTCCGTTCAAGCGCACAAGATCGTTTTCTCCTTGAGAGAACCCACGGAACGGGATCCTGACACCGATCTCTCCTCCCTTGAGGTCCCGGAATGAGCGCAGGAATCGTTTTTCTTTGGAATTTAAAGAAGATTCCAGTTGCTTGAAAGTGAGAGATGGGAGTTTCCCTTCCCGGTCTTTCTGCGAAATGAAAGGTTCGAGCTTTGCGACAAGGGCTTTAACCTCAACGATATGCTCCGGGGAAAGTTTTTCAACATTCAGGTCGACCGCGGGTGCTCTCTGAAAAACAGCGCAACCCGCAAGAAAAAAAACTCCGAGTACAAAGAGGATTTTTTTTGTCATAAGTGGGATCAAAGCCGAACGGGAATGCCCTTCGCCTGGAGAAAGGCTTTAGTCTCTGGAATGGTGAATTCTCCGAAGTGAAAAATGGAGGCTGCGAGGCACGCATCGGCCTTGCCGGCGCTGAAGGCTTCATAAAGATGGTTCAAGTTCCCCGCCCCACCCGAGGCGATGACCGGGATCCGGACCGATTCGGAGACGCGGCGCGTGAGTTCAAGATCGTAACCATCCTTCGTGCCGTCACAGTCCATACTGGTTAGGAGGATCTCCCCAGCCCCAAGTTTCTCGGCTTTCTTGGCCCATTGGATGGCATCAAGTCCCGCAGGATTTCTTCCGCCGTGGGTGTACACGCCCCAGCGGTTCTTGGCTTCGCGTTTCGCGTCGATAGCGACCACAATGCACTGACTTCCGAAACGCCTGCTGGCTTCCAAAATGAATTTTGGATTTTTGATCGCGCTCGTATTGATGGAAACCTTATCGCAGCCCGTCGCAAGGAGTTCGCGGATATCCTGCACTTTGTTGATGCCTCCACCGACCGTGAATGGAATAAAGATCGTGGCCGCTACTTTTTCGGCGACATCGATCATCGTGCGCCGCTTTTCATGGGAGGCTGTGATGTCGAGGAATACCAGCTCATCGGCCTTTTGCTGATCATAGGCCTGAGCGCAGGAAACGGGATCGCCCGCGTCCTTCAAGGAAACGAATTTGACGCCTTTGACGACCCTGCCGCGGTCAATATCAAGGCATGGGATGATACGCCGGGCAAACATGGCTCAAAGCGTCATTTGGTTGTTCTCAAGCTGCTTGAGAACGTGGATGACGGAAGTGCCGAATGCGATCAGGTGGGAGACGATCGCGAAAAGAACGGCCAGAATGATAAGGAATACCATGCCGACCTCGTAAAGCGAGGGCTGCTTCAGGTTCGCGGTCTGCCAAAAAAAGATCAGGATGAGGAAGGATACGAGGAACAGGATCCATCCTGAGAGACACTTTTTCATGTAGACCTTCTTGATCTCATGATACCACTTGGAGTTGAGGCCCCGTGCCCGCTTGATAAGCTCGTGAAGAAAAAAACTTCTCACCAAAAGGAAGGCGAGAAGATACCCGATGCCGATCACGGTCCAGGACCAGGTGCGCTGGGTGAGGACCATATTCCAAAGGTTCGTGAGATTTTCCATTAAGACTGTTCTCCGTTTGATGTTAGGGGTTAACAGCGCTAATAATGCCTACCCCTAATTTTTTAATTTGATGCGGTATAAGAAACCGTTTTTATTATTATGCCGCGAGCCGCACGGCCTCGGATAGCTGGAAACGTTTGTCGTAGAGCGCTTTGCCGATGATCGCGCCCTCAAAATTCGATGCTCGGATAGACTTGCATTTCTCGATATCAGAAAGTTGACTGATCCCCCCCGATAAAATAACCCTCGATTGAGTGTTGGCGAGTACCCGCGAAAGTTTTTCCCAACTCGGACCCTGCAAAACGCCGTCTTTTTCGATGTCGGTGTAGATCAAAGTCTCAACACCGAGCTTGTCGAAAAGCTTCAAGGCTTCCGGGAGCGTGATATTTCCGTCGTTCAGCCAGCCGGATGTTTTGACCTTGTCACGGCGAACATCCAATCCCACAGCGATCTTTTCCTTAAATCTTGAGAGCGCATTTTTGAGGAAGGTCTCGTCGAGAGCCTTGGTGCCAAGTACAACGCGGGCGACGCCTAGAGCAAAAACTTTTTCGATGTCTTTGATCTCGCGCAGTCCGCCCCCAAACTGGATTTTGGCTTTGACGCTTTGGCATATCGCGGCCAGTGACTCTTGGTTTGTGAGAGCTCCGGTTTTGGCGCCCTCGAGGTCCACGACATGGATCCACTTTGCTCCTTCCCGCTCCCAATCCTTCGCGATGGCAGCCGGATCTGTGGAATAAACGACGCAGGCATTGTAATTCCCTTGCGTGAGGCGTACCACCTTGCCTTCAAAAAGATCGATAGCGGGATAAAGGTTCATAGCATTACCCATGGATGAAATTTTTAAGAATGCGTAAGCCCGCATCCTGGCTTTTTTCAGGATGGAACTGGGTCGCGAAAATATGTTCGTTCCCGATCACGGCAGAGAAATTTTCCCGACCGTATTTGCAGGAAGCAAGCGTCAGGCTTTTAGCCGCAGGCTTTCCGTAGTACGAATGCACAAAATAGAAATACTCCCCGCTTGGGATCCCGTTAAGGAGCGGATGTTTATTGAGGACCTTGAGATCATTCCACCCCATATGAGGGATCTTGACGTTCGTGGAACGGAATTTCCGTACCGTACCTTTAAAGATCCCAAGACCGTTGACGCCGGGATTCTCTTCGCTTTTTTCAAAGAAAAGTTGCAGGCCGAGACAGACGCCCATGAGCTTCGCTTTGCGGGCGACGAGGTCGCGGATAGCTTCGACAAAGCCGCGAGATTTCAGTTCCTTCATGGCATCCCCAAACGCACCGACCCCGGGCAGGATCACCTTGGTGGCCCGCTCAAGGTCTTTCCCCTTGGCGCAAAGCTTGTAAGCCGCCCCCAAGTGTTCAAGGGCTTTGGACACGCTGCGGAGATTGCCCATACCGTAATCAATAATGGCGATCATTTTAAAAACTCCGGGTAACGGCTAACGAAAACCGGAGTCTGAGGCTTTTTTCTCGAGGATTGCTCCCCGTCCCACATCATTAAAGTGTTCCCTTGGTCGATGGGACCCCATGAACGCGCGGGTCTAGACGGGTTGCCATATCCAGAGTCTTTGCGATCCCTTTGAACATGCCCTCGATGATGTGATGCGTGTCTTCCCCAGCAAGGACGCCGATGTGCATGTTGATGCCTGCGTGTTGGCAGAAGGAACGCAGGAAATCCACAGCGTCATCGAACGAGTACTTCGGCTGGCGAGACAGGCGAACGCCTTTCGCTTTTGTTACGTAAAGCGACGGTCTTCCCGAGATATCCAGCGTGACGCGAATGAGAGCTTCATCCATCGGGACAGCAAAAGAGCCGTAGCGGCGAATGCCTTTTTTGTCTCCAAGGGCTTTCGTCAGGGCTTGGCCGAGGGCGATCCCGATATCTTCATTGGTGTGATGGATGTCGACTTCCAGATCCCCACGCGCTTTGAGATTGAGGTCAAACAGGCCGTGTTTGGCGAGGAGTGTGAGCATGTGGTCAAGGAACGCGATCTGCGTATCGATTTTCGACGATCCTTTTCCGTCTACCGACAACTCGATCTGGATGTCGGTTTCGGAGGTCTTACGCTTGACCGTGGCCTTTCTTGCTTTCATGATTTGGGCTCCTTTTCCGGTTCTGTATTCTTTTTGATGAGGCGCGCTTCAAGAGAGATCCTGTGAAGGAAAAGGCCCTCCATGTCCGTCAATTTCTGGACATGTTCTTTGGCGGCCTCTAGCGCCTCGGGAGTATAACGGATGATCTGGGAACTCTTGATAAAAGTTGAAGCGCTTAAAGGTGAAAAATAGCGCGCGGTGCCTCCCGTCGGAAGCACATGGCTGGGGCCTGCAATATAATCCCCGATCACCGTCGGTGAATAAGGCCCGAGAAAGATCGCTCCGGCGTGACGAATGGATTGAGCTGTCTTTTCGGGATCTTCCGTCATGATCTCCAAGTGTTCGGCTGCGATCTCGTTACAAACTTCGCAGCCCTCCGCAACAGATTTGACCTGGATGATAATGCCGGAATCCACGCGTTTGCGCATGACTTCCACCAGTTTTTTAGAATTCGTGACCAAATACCCCATGCCGCCGTGATGTTCGGTCTGGGCAAGGAGATCGCAGGTAACAAAATCCGGATTTGCGGTCGCATCCGCGAGAATGGCGACCTCAGAAGGGCCGGCAACCATGTCAATATCGACAAAGCCATAAACCTGTCGCTTGGCCTCTGTGACGTATGCGTTACCAGGGCCGACGATCTTGTCAACCTTAGGAATCGTTTTAGTGCCGAACGCAAGCCCTCCGATCGCCTGCACGCCGCCGACGCGATAAATTTCATTCACCCCCAAAAGATTGGCAACCGCCAGAATGTGCGGGTCAATATCTCCGGTATCACGGCGAGGTGGTGTGGCAATAGCGATGTGTTTCACGCCTGCAACCAACGCAGGAATGACGGTCATGTAGACGGTCGAAACAAGTGGCGCGGTCCCTGCCGGAATATAGATCCCGACTCGATCGAGCGGTTCGTAACGCTTGCCAAGACGGACTCCGTTGGGGCCCGTGATCTCAAAAGATTTTTTTAGCTCCTTCTCATAATATTCGCGGACATTTTCCGTGATCTGTTTGAGGAGTGGGACGAATTGAACCTGGATCTTTTCGAACGCGCGGTTGATATCCCCCTGGGTGACGGCGAGCCGCTTGAGAGGAAGATCGATCCCATCGAATTCTCGAGTGTAGCGGCGAAGTGCTGTGTCCCCCGACTGCCGCACTTCGGAAAGGATACGGCTGACTTTTTTAAAGATCGTTGTATCAAAGAACGTGGCGTAGTCGCGCCGGATCTTTTTCTGCGTTTGTTTGTCCCAGTTCAGCACTTGCATGAATTACATTCCTTTTTCCGTGAGATAGGTCGCAACGGTTTCCTCGACCGCGGTTTTGGAGGACGTGAATTGCCCTTGGTCGGGTCCGCCTGCTTGCACAAGATCCGGACGTCCGCCGCCGCTCACATTAAGCTGTTGGGATAGCCTACCAAAAAGGTCCTTCATGTCCAAGGGCGTTTTCTGAAGATCGGCGCTACGCCCCATGATCACATGGATTTTTTCCTCCTGCGAGGTAGCGATCACGAAAACAAGCTTTTGCCCCTCTTCACGGAGCCTGTTAGAAAGATCTCTCAGGGCCGGAATCCCGGCATTTTCCAGCAGGGCGACCAGGATACTGCAAGAACCGGCTTTCCGGGCGCCACCGAGGAGTGTCTTGATATCTGTGAGATTCGCGGTAGCTTGAGCCCCGATCTTTTTCTGAGCCTTCAGGTTTTCCATAAGTTTTGCGATGCGGGACGGAATGTCCGCCGCTCCGACTTTCAGTGTTTGCGAGATTCCCGAGATCTGATCCTGCAATTTCCGGACATAGCTCAAAGCGTGAGCTCCGGTAACAGCTTCAATGCGGCGAACGCCACTTGCGACCGAGGTTTCTCCGGTAATGATCAACATGCCGATCTGTCCCGTGCGGTCACAATGAATGCCTCCGCAAAGCTCCTTGCTAAAGTCTGGGATACTGATCATGCGGACCTTGTCCCCGTATTTGTCCCCGAAGAAAGCCAGAGCCCCTTCTTTTTTTGCTTCTTCCAGGCTTTTGGATTCTTTTTGGACCGGCCGATCGCTCAGGATCTGCTCATTGGCTGATGTCTCGATCGCGCGAAGCTCTTCAGAGGTCACGGAGCGACCAAATGAAAAATCAAAGCGCAAACGATCGGATGCCACAAGCGATCCAAGCTGGCGAACAGAACTTCCGAGCGTGGTCCTCAGCGCAGCATGCAAAAGATGTGTGGCCGTGTGATTCCGCATAATATTCTCGCGGAGAGCGCTATCTACAGCGGCGTTCACTTCGACGCCGTCTATGATCGCGCCTTGGAGAATCTCAGCGTGATGTAAAAAATACTTGTCGAGTTTCTTCGTATCCACGACCTTCAGCCTGAGCCCTTGCCCTTCAATCACGCCTTGATCGCCGACCTGACCGCCGCTTTCCGCATAGAAAGGAGTTTGGTTAAGTAGGACGGTCGCTTTCTCCCCCTCATTTTGATGCCAGAGAATCTTGGCTTTCGTTTGTTGAGTTTCATAGCCCAGGAATACAGTAGCCGGGATCTGGGCCGGGATTTTGTCCAGGCCTGACGAGGCAAAGATCTCGGAAGAGATCTTGCTACCTTCTTTGGATCGTGCTCGCTGATCTTCCATGAGCTTCTCAAACCCCTTGTGGTCGATCGTAAATCCTTCCGCTTCAGCGATGCCGCGCGTCAATTCCTCGGGGAATCCAAAAGTGTCATAGAGCTCGAAGACGGTCTCATCCGGAACTGTCTTCTTCCCCTCTTTTTTATAATTTGTAAGTTGCATCTTGAGAATGCGAAGTCCGTCTTCCAATGTCCGAAGAAAGCGCTCCTCTTCCTGGGAAAGGACCATCCGGATATTCTCTTCCGCTTCCCGGAGTTCAGGATAGGCCTCGCCCATCACCTTGACGACCGAAGAAACAGCTTTAAAGAGAAAGGGCTTGGCGAGCTTTTGATCGGGCATTAATTGATGTGCTTGCCAGATTGCGCGGCGGATCAGTTTTCGGATCACATAGCCGCGGCCTTCGTTCGACGGAACGACGCCGTCGGCGATAGAAAAAACCGCCGCGCGCAGATGATCAGAGATTGTATAGAGCTGCCGGGTTTTAATTTTTTCTGGATCGAGCCCGAGCGCGTGAAGGATAGCTTCGTGGATCGGAAGAAAGATATCGATCTCAAAATTGGAGGCTTTTCCCTGAAGAACACACGCGAGACGTTCAAGGCCCATCCCGGTGTCGATATTTTTATTCGCAAGAGGAACGAGTTTCCCGCCGTCCTGGCGGTCGTACTGTGTGAAAACAAGGTTCCATATCTCCGCGAATTTCCCGGAATCATCAATGGGCGTTCCCAGGATCTCGGGGTTCTGGTCGAAATAGATCTCGGAGCATGGGCCGCATGGACCGTTCGGGCCGTCCTTGGGGGCGTTCGCGGGCCAAAAGTTCGATTTATCTCCGCAAAGAAAGATCCGGTCTTTAGGCAGGCCGATCACTTTGTTCCATATCTCAAAGGCTTCCGTGTCATTCTCGTGGACGGTGATGCGCAGGCGTTCTTCGGGAATTGAAAGCTTCTGGGTTAGGAATTCCCAAGCCCATTTGATAGCCTCTTTTTTGAAATAATCGCCGAACGAAAAATTGCCCAGCATCTCAAAAAACGAGTGGTGGAAAGGTGTTCGGCCCACCTCGTCTAGATCGCCCGTCCTAAGGCACTTTTGGCTCGTTGTGGCCCTCTGAAGGTCTTTTTTGACCCCTAGGAAGTACTCCTTGAATTGATTCATCCCCGCTCCGGTAAAGAGGAGCGAAGGATCGTTTTGAGGGACTAAGGAGTCGCTTGAAACGACGGTGTGCCCCTTAGACTTGAAAAATTCGAGGTAAGCTTTACGCAGATCGTTCGTGGCTGTTTTCATAAAGCGTTAGATCTCATCGCCGGCGGGATCCTTCGAAAGTTTCTGAAGGATATCCTGAGCGATCTGGAAATCGTATCCTTTCCGTATTAGAAAATCATAAAGGCGCTTCTTGCGTTTTAGCGGGTCCACCTGAACCCACCCGGC
>JBAXGK010000012.1:0-18296 GCA_037139435.1 Candidatus Omnitrophota bacterium
CTGACAACCTTGATGATCCTTCGGGGTCAGTTCGGCTGGCCGGTCGTGATTTCTGCCTTTCTCGCAAACATGCTCTTGACCGCGGCTCTTTTCCATTATTCTGAAAAAGTGATTAAAACGCTTGGAAAAGAAGGAGCCAAGGTCATCGGAAAGATCTTTAATCTACTGCTTGCCGCGCTTGGGGTGACTTTGATCGTGAAGGGGCTCATTACTGTATTCCCGGGGCTTCACTCCGATACCGTTAGGCCCTTAACTCTTCCGACGGAAAAGCCGGCCATTGAAGCACCGGCAGTACCGGGGACGAGCTCGAACCAGGTTCGTGCTGCGCGTTCAGAAGTGCGGTTGACCGCGACACGACTGGAGAAAGATTTTAAGGATAAATTCCCAACGGACTACGAACTGATGCTTGCGATGGTCGGGGAAAGGGTTCTTGCGGATGCTTCTTTGAAAGATTTTTATTATAAGTTGATCAGTAAAGAAAAACACCCAATTCTTGAGAAACGGGCCCAGTACCTGGCGTCACTTCTGCGTATGGAAGACGGTTTCGGCGAAGGCGACCATTCCATGACCTTTGAGGTCAAACGCGGTAAAAAGGTCATCGAAAAAACCATTCAATACGCCCAATTGGAGCAGGATTTCCTGGATTGGGCGGTAAAAAATCACATTGCCCTTAGGGAGTTCCCGCTTGCGTATAGCCTTTATTTGCAAAGGGTGGAGGAGGAAAAAGAGCGGCATGGCCCGAATACCGTTTCCCGTGTGCGTGCCGGAAATCAAATGGGCAATGATATCTTTGAACGCTTGCGTGAATATCGGACGGAATCTACGAGGCTGCCCATCACGATCTATAAAGGCGATGTGATTTCGGAAAGCGATCCGCGATGGATCAAAGATCTGAACTCCAACAGTGCTTTGTCTAAAACCCTCCAGGATGCCGGGATCAAGTTTGAGGACCTTCGGATGGGGATCTATGATTCTCCGTCCCCTTCGGATAACGGGACCTACGATATTTATCTGTTTACGACGAACACCGGTTTCATCCACGGAATTTCCAAGGTGGTGGAACGCCATTTGCCTGCAGTCACCCCGGTAGGATACGCGCAGATCACGATCTTGGCCGGTGTTCCGACCATTACCGCTTTTCAACCAAGATTTTTTCTTCCGCTAACGGTGGAGGAGGACTTAAGAAAATATGTTGAGGGGAGTATGAGGGCGCTTGGGCTTCTGATCGAGGCGAATCTCAAAGATGTCCTGACTTCACGGAACTCGGTTTCTCAGATCCGGTTTCTAACACCCGCCTATTTCTTGGAAGGCTTTAAGTCCCGGGAGAGTACGATGCAGCATTATTATCTTACGATCCCCAGAGAACTTGGATATTCACTTAAGGCCTTGCCCGAGCCCATTACAGGGGGTTATCAACATATTAATTTTGTTTTTGAGAAAATAATGCCCGTCACTGGCCCATCAACATACATCATAAAATCCCGCGCTAAGCCACGCGGGCGGTCGGAGTTGCGTAGCGGTTCTGGTATTGAGAAGAACAGAGCTTCTGATCCGGATCTTGAAAGATATCTGGCGGGAAAAAGTCTTCTCCACACAGTGTTTGAAGGCGGGGGGGCGAAAGGCGTGGCCTATGTCGGTGCGCTGGAAGAGATGGAATTGCAGAATATGTGGTTTAAAGAAGTGGCAGGTACTTCGGCGGGCGCGATCACGGCGTCTTTGATCGCGGCCGGATATACGTATCCCGAGATCAAGAAGATTGTTTTTGAGTCTGATTTTAATCAGTTCAAAGACCTGCGGTGGGGGATTGTACCGCCTTGGTTAAATCTCGCAATCTTTGGTGGCTTGTACCGCGGCCAAGCTTTTGAAACGTGGATAGCTGGAAAACTGAAGGACAAGCTCGGCTTTGAGCCGACGCTCAAGGATCTGCCGATCCCGCTCTCGGTCGTCTCGAGCGATATTTCCAACAAAGACATGCTCATCCTGGATAAAGATACGGCGCCCGACCTTAAGGTCGCGGAAGCCGTGCGGATGTCGATGGGCATTCCATTTTTCTTTGAAGTTTACCGCTGGCTCGGGACCTATAAGCGCTTTCCGCTTGCGGTGCGTCGCATGGTCGACGGAGGGCTTCTCAGCAATTTCCCTCTTTTTATTTATGACGCGGCAGGAAGCAAGGGAGAGCCGGTCGTCGGTTTCATGCTTCAGGAAATTCCGCACAAGAAAGAAGCCTCAAAAGGGTGGATCAGTAAGCTGCTGGCTCTCTTGAAATATCTTCCGGCGTTTCACATCGCAGCCGCTGTGATCGATACGGCGCTCCAGGGTCAGGATAATCGTCACATTGAAGATGATGTGTGGGCCAAGATAGTCAACATTCCGGTGGATGTCGGGACTTTAGATTTCGATCTAACGCTTGCTCAAAAAGAAGAATTGGCGGCTCGCGGGAAGGAGGCTACGGAGAAGATCTTAGGGCTCGCCCTGCGGGGTGGGAAGGGAAAAGCCTCGAAGGCCGAGGTAGGAAAGGCCACTGAAACGTCCATGGATGTCCGCTCGGAGATTCGTGCAAGGAAAGAACCTCTGTTTGTCGGTGATTATGATGCGCGGCAAGCACCCTATGGGCTTAAACAACAATTAAATAAGGGGGAAAAAGATCTCGCTCAGGATCTGAGCCAATATTTCGTTCATCACGGCCTGGAAGTTGGATCTGCAGACAAGATCGCCGTGACCTTGATGCGTGCGGGGCCTGCCATGTACGACCTTTGGGAAGCGTGGGGGACGCTTTCCAGGGAACAGTCAGAATGGCTCCAAAGCAGCCAGATGTCAAAAATCGAAGGATCGAAGGACTTCGCGGAGCGAATGCAAGCATTTATGACGGAATATGCGACACTCTCGGAATTTAAACAAAAAGCGGCCTACCAACGTTTGGTACCTCTCGCTGTGGTGCGGCAGGAAGTGGCGAAGGGAACTCCGGAGGCGGTCGTTTTTTCACTCATCCGGACACGATTTTCGAATTTTCTTATGCTTGACACTATCCGCAAATATGTGCAGTCGAAAAAAGATGAAGTCGGCGGAACACGCAACGCGTGGGAGATCGTTGTTAAACAGGGTTATGAGAATGCGGAAGAATGGATGCGGCAAGCCAAGGTTTTTGTCGAGGCTTATAAAGATAAAGTGGGCGGAGAAGCTTATGCGTGGCGGATCGCGATTGCGCATGGGTTGAAGAATGCCAAAGCGTGGGTCTCCAAGGCCCAGGGATTTGTCGCGGAGCACCGGGGAGAGATCGGGGAAAGTCTCGCATGGCGCATCGTCGTCCAACGCGGTATTTCCGAAGAAGAAGATCTCGTGACGGGGAAAAGTCTTACCGGAGCTGAAAGATGGTTTCGGAACGCACATCTTTTTGTGGAAGATCGGGTGAGGGAATCGCCCGAGGGCGAACTCTCGCTTAAAAGTTATCTTTGGAATACCGTGATTACACACGGCCTCGAAAAAGGTGCGGCATGGTTTGTGGCTGCAAAAAAGATTGTTGAGGATTATAGCGACAAGGTGAATGGCCGCACGAATGCCTGGCAGATCGTAATCCGCCAGGGGACTGTGGGTGTTCCGGCGTGGATTGAAAGAGCAGAGAAAATAGTCTCCAAGATCCAAAACAAGGTGGGCGGGGTAAGTAATGCCTGGCGCCTCACGATCAATTATGGTTTGGACGGGGTTGAGAAGTGGGTTGGTGAACATAGCGACGCAGTCGCAAAGCAGATCGAGGTGGGCGCCTCAGTATCCCGGGCCTGGTTCGATGCTTTCAATAACCATGCGAGCCGCTCGGAAGCGAGAAATCAGACGCAGATCCAATCCGAGATCGATCAGGCGACCGAGCTGAAGAACGGTGCCCGGATGCGGGCGCGGCAATTCCTCCAGTATAACCGTGAACTGATCCAGTGGTTCCTGGTTTTGAAGGATGCCCGGGCGAGGAATACGGAAGAAGCGAAAGAAGAGCAAACCCTTGTTCTGGAAAAGGTCCGTGATTACGCGGAGGCTCTCAAAGAAATCGCCGGGAATATCCGTCCGGATGCCGGCGAAGGGACCGGGGACGAGCGGGCGCGCTACCAAGGGCTCAATGATTATGCCGTTAAGCCGCCTTCCGGGATTCGTCAGGAAGAGGTGACGATTGCTCTTACGGCCGAATCGCGGAAACTCAAAGAAGATATCGAAGGACTCCAAAAGCAATTTCTCGAAGCCCATCGCGCCAAAGACCCGGATAAACTCCAGAAGTTGAACGGGCGAGTCGTTGCGCTCTATAAAGCGCGTCTTAAGGCGCAACTTCTTCAGGCATCTTCTTATTTTCTTGAGGAGAAGGTCAATGAGACGGCCTTATTAGCGGTCCTGACCGCCGTTCGCATCGGGTACCTCAAACTTTCCCATGAATATGGTTGGCGGATCCGACGCGCGCTGGGGGAGGCTGCGATTCAAAAGATCCAGGTGGTTGGACGCGAAGGGGATGTGGCCCAGGTCTATGACTATGAAAATTTTAAAATAGGAACGGCTTCCGATGAAAAGGGGCAGCAAAATCCCGTGACTATTTTTCAGGACGTCTGGGTTCGGAAAGATCTTGAGGACGGCACCGTCACTTACCAGCCGGAAAAGAAGCCGTTCGTTTTTAAAGATCTCGTGACTGCGGTCCGGAGATCTTTTCACATTCTGTTGAATCAGGAAGTGGATTTTTCGCAGGTTTATGACCGGATCAATGATCTCGATTACACCGTGGATCTTTTAAGGGCTTATGGCGACGAGATTCCAGCTTACTATTTGGAAGATATCCAAGAATCAGTGGATTTTATTATGGAAGGCCGCCGGGGTGGTCTGGTGCGTGGACGCGTGGACGAAAAAGGACATGCGGCTGCGAATATCAAGACCGGAATGACCGAACTTAAGGCGCAGCACGTGGTCCGAGCGATTGAAATGTTCGAAGCTGCCAAGACCGAGCTTGAGACGCGGCTCGGCGTTCTCATGGGCAAAAAAGCCGGGATCAGTTCTCAGTCGCAATATTTGATCCATCGTTACCGGAGGAATGAGACCTCGCGAGCTATGCGAGAACTGGCCTCTCTCCTTGACGAGCAAAAATTTCAGGCGGCATATCAGCTTCTCCGGATCCTCTATAGGACGCATTATCTCCACAAGGCTCCCGAAGACAGCCAATACGCTTCACTCCAGAGGCATGTGATCGATCTCGGAATCTCGCTCAAGAGGCTTGCGACGGAGAAAGAGCGCATGTCTGCCAGCGTTCAAGAGAATGTTCTTCATTATGTTCGCGACAATATCCGCCGTGTTCAGAACATGAGCGGTCCTGTTCGCTCCGAGGTGAGGGATTGGGGTGAGGATTTCGAAATTTTCAAGAATTCTCAGTGGCCGGAATTGGCTCAAGAGCAGAGCCGTGAGCGCTGGGCCCGGATGGCGGTTCTTTCCAAATCGCTTTCAACCCTTCTCAAAGGAGAATCCGCAAAGGCAAAGGCTGAGAAGCTTGAGGAAATGATCTCTCGCAATGAGGTCGAGAAATTTCTTCTTCCTGAAGCCGAACGATTGATACATTCCTTCCTAAGTATTTATCGTTTGGAGCCGGAGGGGAATGATCCTTACCTGGTCGGAATTGAATTCTCCATGTATGGAGAACAGAACCGCTTGCGGCCGCTTTCTGCTAAAAATCCGCATGGGGAGGACGCGATTGCGGCCAAGCTGACGGAACTGGATGAGCTTTTCTCGGTCAACCCGCGTCTTACTTACAAGCTTCTCATGGTGGATGACGGAGAGCGGGCGGTGGTCGAGGGAGCAAGCGGGCAAGATGAACTCAGATTCACGATCCTGCCTCGGACTATGATGCGGTCGGCATTCTGGCAGTGGTATGTCCGGTTCCTTTCCCAGGATGTCCGGAAGGTTCTCATGTTCCTTCTGCACGTATTTCAGATGATTCACATGGAATCAGGGACCCCGGAAGAAAAGATCGAGGACAAGAACAGCTTCAAATATCAGGCGGTTCTCTTCAAGATGCCTCTTTTCAGGGAAGCCTTGGCCGGCGGAAGGGCGAGCGACGCTCTTATTTTAAGCTCATTGGATGGCGGTGCCGACAAGCTTGGAATTGCCACCGACAAACAATTAGAAGACGCTCTGAGCCGGGCTTTGGAGATGCCGGATCTTTATCAGAGAGTGGCTTCTCAAATAAAAGAAGCTAAGCTTTCCAAAGGGGCCCAGCGACTGCTTTCAAAAGCGCGGACAACCGGGGAAAAACTTGCCTCGTGGCAGACCTCAAAGTTGAACCGGGCGCTTTTGGATCAGATCTATCCTTTCCAGAAGAGCTCCGGCGAAGTGGCTCTCGATATTTTACGTGAAAGATTTCCGGATCGTCTCAAGTCCGGTCAGGCCCAGGTCTGGTTCGTCAATGAAACTCAGAAAGCCGGTATTGGCGGCAAGAAGGGGAGCGGTATCCTGCTCGGGATGCGGAAGCTCCTCGAACTTGGTGCGAAGATCGTTATCTTTACCGATGCCGACAAGGCGGTGCATCTTGGAGAGAGCGGGCTTTTGATCGGGCCGCTGGCTACGGGGGAGGCGGAGGCGGCGATCGGATCCCGATGGCGAAAAGGCGGCGTGGTTTCCGGACGTCTTAAAGAAGAGCGGCGGGGAAGTTTCATTTATAACATCTTCGTGCGGTCCATCCTTTGGCTTTGGCAATTCCGCGACACGCAGTGCGGATTCAAGGCATTCACGCGGAAAGCGCTTGAAGCGATCGTGCCGGTCGATAGCCAGTGGCAGTTGGATTCTGATTTTACCTACGACTTTGCTTTTGATACACACCTTCTCCTCAGGCTTCGGGACCTGCGCAAAAAGGTGCTGGAGATACCCGTTGTCTGGATCGGATCTCCGGACGAAAGCACCCTCAGGCCTGAAAGCAAGGTGGAGGCGGTTCTCTCTTTGGCCAAACAAAGGATCCCTTCGGAGCGTTGGCAGCGTTCCGAAACACGTTCACTTCCTCAGGTGGCGAGGCCCGTCCAGGATAAAAATGAGATCCTTTCAGTTCAAGGAGCGGCGGCCCAGCGCTTCTCGGATTTCAAAGGGGCCTCTCAGGGGGGCGAGACGGCAGAATGGAAGGTTTTAGGAGCGAACCGGTATGGGGATTATGTCATCCAAAGAACCGGCGGCGCTCCGATCGTTCTACAAAAACATTTTGTGATCTGGGCGGCTCGACCAGGCTCAGGTGTCAACCGTTCGGAATTGAGAGAAAGGGGCACAAACGAAGGCCTGCCCATGAAACATGGCGACAGGATGACCTACATCAAGGGTCAATATCTGCCTGTGATCGCAGATTACCTGGCCACGACTCAGCACCGGAAGGCTTTAGAGGCTTTAAAAATCCGAGAGCTTGAAGAAGAGATTCAGACGGCTCTTCTTGAGAGATCCGAAATAAGATCCCAAGCCAATGAAAATGAAAAACCTTTCATGCATGAAACGGCGATCGCAAATATGGCGGGATGGAGGATCCGTTCCCTGGTTCGAGGCATTTTCCGGATGATTGAAGCGAATCCCGTGCTGGCGGAACTTCCTTGGTCGATCATGCGTAGCGGGAATCACCAAGTTTCTATTTCTTTAGGGAAAGGGCAAGATCAACCGGCCATAAACTTCAGCGTAGGCCGTGGATGGATCTTTGGGGTCGCCTTGGCGATGACGCTCCGGATGACTGGAAGTAAGCCTTTCGAAACCTCGTTTTGGGGGACCAGCCCCAATGTTCTCTCCCAGACCTCAAAAAAGTTTGATGAATGGTTAAAGCAGATGCCGTCTGCCCCGGAAACGAATGCCGCCGAGGCCATGCCCGGTGTGGAAACGGGGAGAGCGCGTTCTGAGACGCGGGGGAATCTTGCAAGTCATCACCGGGTTGTGACCCTGCAAGATGTGATTGATCGTACCAGCGATTTCGAGAAAGCCGCGATCGTGTTACGGAGGATTGTGGAGGCTGCTGATTCAGGGGTGATCAAGCTCGGAACTCATGTTTGGTACAGGACTCTCCCCGTGGTAAGGCGGTATCTTAGGGCGTTCCATGAGAAAAAGTATGTCCCCGAGAATTTTACAGTTCTTATGCTGTTAACGCAGGCCATGATCGCTTTCGAGATGTTATCGGGGCGTCCTTCGGAAGAACGGCGAAATAGCGCGAAACACACGGAATCACAAAAGCAACTTCAAGACCGTCACATTCGTGAAAGCAAGCCTCTCAAAAAAAAGTTGCAAGAGGTCCTGAGGCTTATCTCGGACCCGACATTTTTCACAAAGTCTCAGACGCTGGGGCGGGAACTCCCGCAGTTTGACGAGCCGCAGATCAGGAGACTCGAAGAGCTGAAGGGAGAGGTGTATTTTACCTCCCGCGAGCAAATCGAACTACGGGACATCTTTAACCGGTTCGATCGTCGACAGCAAGCTTTGATGGGTAACTTTCGCTCGGAAGTGCGTCTGAGACAGCCTCTCAAAGCGGTGGTGTTCGATATCGGAAACGTGATCGTGAAATTCGATTTCAGGAAGGCCGCGGAAACTCTTATCCGATTGGGCGTTCGGGGTAAAAGCGTCGACGAGATTGCGAATATTCTCCTTCATTCTGAGCTCAATATGAATTTTGAGCGTGGCCGACTTTCACCCGAGGCTTTTTACAAAGCTGTATGCAAGGCATTGGATATTCACTCAATTTCTTACGAGGCGTTCACCGAAGCCTGGGTTGGGGTTTTTGAGCCGAACCTCGAGACGATTGAACTGATCAAGCGTCTCAAGACGGACGGCTACAAGATCTTTCTTTTAAGTGATACGAATCCGCTTCATGTGGAATATCTCAAGCGGCACCACGAGTTCATGGGGCTCGCCGATGATGTTTTCACTTCCTATGAACTCCGGCTACGCAAAGGAGATGGCGCAGAGATTTTTAAGGCTATGGGGAAGAAGATCGAAAAAAAATATGCGCTCAAACTTGATGAGCTGGTCTTTGTGGATGACCGGGTCGAGAATGTCGAGTTTTCAATGGCAGCGGGTCTTCCGGCTTTTGTATTTACTGGCGCCCAATCTGCGGAAGTGGGGATTTTTAAACGATCCGAGGTTGTCGGGGATGCGGACCAACTTGATAACTACATCCGTGAGCTTGTCGCTCAAATCAATAAGAAAGCACAAGACGGACATGAAGTGTCCCTGCCGTCTGTCATTAAAGAGCCTCAAAAATACGAGCAGGAATTTTATAAACAGCTCTACGAACTATTCCTCGCCCGACTTTCAATCGATTTCGATGGCGCTGAAGAGTTTGTTTCCTATGCCCGCGGCATTCTTGCGACTGATGGCGTTAAGGGCCTTTGGGATGAAATGGGGCGAACCGATTTGCCCTCGTCTCTTGCGCTTCAATATTTCCGAAAAATAAAGCCCGGAAAGAATACTCCGCAAGCCTTGGTCGAGTTTTACGGGCATATCTTTTTCTTTTTAACCAAAGAGATGGAAAATTATTTAGGGCCTGTCTATGACGTGATCATGGCGACACGTCCGACGATTGCCATCGCTCGTGAGGGAAAGTCCTATTACAGCCGCGCTTGGAGCACCATCCGGTTGTTCGATAAAGAGATTCTGTTCGCGAGCGATGATGCGGAAAAGAATTATCGTCTTAAACGTGAAAGTATGTTCGACAGGACCCGTCTTGCAGAACGGGCGGAAGTGACGGAAGCTCAGAGACTTCGCGGAGCGAAGGTCCTCAAAGCGCTTGAATTCTGGGAGGAACAGGCGGGTAAATTGAGCGCTTCGTTTTTTCGCGAGAGGATCGAGAACTTCAAGCAGTACGGGGTGGTCGTGGCTTATGGGCCCACGCTGCCGCTTATCGTGGCGGATACGGAGCAAAATATTTTTCGCGTGATCCATACCGATCGCCTGACGAATGCTTTCTATTTTTCCACGGCTTATCTCGATTCACTGAAGATCGAGGATCCCGAAGATATGAAAGAACTCGCGACTTGGCTTAATTTTGGGCAGGAGTGGCTGGATATTTACCGGAATATCTATGGGGAGCATTCCGAGAAGAAGATCAATGAGATGGCAGATCTGGACGGAGTGATTGCAAAAGATGCTTCAAAAGCGGATTCCTCGGAAGCGGCAATTGCGGAGGCGATCGAAGAGGAAAGAGCAAAGCTTAACCTTCATTTTTTCAGCGCGGGAGAGGACATCCACTTGATTCCTACGGCTGAACTCCAGAAACGCATGGCCGAGCGCATGAGAGCACATGTCCTCAAGCGTTATAAAGATGTCATGCCTCTCTTTTTTTCCGAAGAAGAAGAGGCGGAAGATCTTGTGAAGAAGGGACAGAGGGAGGGCGAGCGGGACCCCTTCGGGCAGGCTCTGGTCATATACAAAAGGCTTCTCAGCCGCTCTGAGGCGATGGGGATGCATACATACACGCAGAGGATTTTCCATAAGATCATATACGCGACTCACGGAGTCCAGCTTTATGACAAGGGCGGACTTTATCCTCCCCAGATGCAGATGGATCTTGTTTTGATCGCGGCCCGGCTGGGTCAGTGGCAGGTCCTTGAAAATGAGCTCGATATTCTGTTGACCGGCCGCGCGGCGCTGAAACACGGATTGGATCCGGCGATTCTTGAGGGTAGCCTTCGGCAAGGATATCCGATGCCCATGTCTCAGGTCAACGTGGACCAGATCACCAATATGCTCGGGGATAACAGCCGGACGAGTCTATTTGCGAGAAAGTTAAGGTCGTCCATGGCTTCACGGCTGTTGGCAATGCCTACAGAGTCCTTTGTGGAGGTCGAAAGATATGTTGAGCGTGCAAATGAGATGTTCGAGACTTTTTTTCGAGCACCGTTCGCGAATCTGAAACCTGAAGATCTTGCTCCCGAGCCGGGAGACGGAGATGATCGGGCTTTACGCTTTATAGCGCGTTCCGAAGTGCGGGCGGGGGAAAATGACGGGCGGCTTCCCATGAATTCCGCAGCGTCGTCGGTGGATCTCGGCGATGCTGGGAAACGTGCATTTCTGAGTGTAAAACCAAGTCAGGGGAAGACAGCTGAGGATCAGATCCAAAGTGTGTTCCAAAACCTCGACCAAATGCTTAAAGAAAAGAGTCTCTCGAAAGACGATATCTTCAAACAAATCGTCTCGTTCGGGGATATCACGGACAGCGAGAGGGCGAAGATCAAGCAAGCCTTGATTCGATACTATGGCACCATGATCCCTCCGCCCGCTACGAGTTCCATCGAGCAATCACCCGCGGATGGAAGTATGTTCTCGGTCGAACTTTCAGCAGCTCAGGGGAAAGACGTTCGCATCCTCCGGATCGATGAAAATATTTCGGTAGTCGAAGACAAGAACATGCTCCAGATCCAATTGGGTGGCATTACCCCGGCCTCCGGTCTTCCGAACGCGTATGAGCAGAGCATGGACATGCTGAAAAAAATGCGCGTTGCCCTGGCGAAGGCGGAAATTGAGCTGAAGCGTCTTGGAAAGATCGCTCCGGACGACGTTCTGGATTACCGGCAAGTCCTTCGTATCTGGTTTTATCAAAATGAGATCCTAAAGAAGGATTCCAACGGCAAGCAGCGGTATCAGCAACTGAATGACGCCCGGTTTGATTATTTTACAGCCTCATTGAATGGGAAAGCGATCCCGTTCGGAGAAGGAATGATCGTTGGTGCGAATTCTGAGAATCCTTATTGGCCTGCCTCAACCGGGATCGGGATGCTTCGCGGGACAATGGTCATGGAGGGGCTTGCTGTCGTCAAGAAAGACGAAAGGGTTCGTGCGGTACGTCTCGAAAGTCCACGGCAAACGAATCCTTTTCAATACACGTCCGACGTTCTGGTGGGGGGGAAGAAACCGCCGCTTTGGTCGAGAGCCATGACCCTTCTTGCACCGGGGTACGAAATGTCTATGGTCTCCGGTACAGCTTCCACGAAAGGCCAGAAAGTGATGTACCCAGGAGATCCGGTCCGTCAAACCTTGTATATGATCAGCAGTGTGGAACTCTTGCTTCAGCAACGGGGAGCAAGTCTCAGGGACATTCCCCAAATCAGGCTCTACATCAAGAACCCTGAGCACTATGCCATCATTAGGACGGTCATCGAAAAGAAATTTAAGAATGTCCCAGCACTTTACGTCATCGCGGATGTGTGTCGCCCGGATTGGCTTGTTGAGATCGAGGTTCAGGCTTTCCTTCCTGTGAAAATGCGGGAGGCAGTAAAAGAGGGTGCTGTCGCGAAAGAAGGAGCTCGCTCCGAAGAAAGACAAGCGGACACAAAACGCACAAGTGAGACCGAAGGCGAACGTCTGTTCGCGGATCATCCGCTAGCATACGAAAATCTCAAAGTGGCACTTGAAATTAAAAACAGACTGCTTTCGGAAAAAGTCGAACCTAATTTGACAAATCTGGCGGCTCACTCGAGAGGGCGTCTTACGATCAACCAGCTTTATAGTCTTGTGCGGCTCGTAGGGTGGAAGTATCTTGAGCGTCAAGGAATTGTCGGAGAACGGGATACCTCGACTCGTTTTGAGGATGTTCGGGAAGTCGTGGCGTGGCTTATGAAAAAAGAAAACAATCCGGACCTGCAGGGGCGAATCACAGCGCCGCTGATCAGTAAGACGCTTCCAGCGTTGGGGAAGAAATCCGTGACGTGGCAAACTCTGGATCGTTGGTTCACGGATAATGAGGACGAGCCGGAAGTCGCAGCGCTTCATGATCTGATCATGAGCACGCAGACTCGCATGACAAAGGTCCAGGAAACATTGATGCGGATGACTTTATCGGAACTCGAATCACTTACAGAAGCCAAGTTCCGTGAACAAATAGGGATTAAGCCCAGCGCCTGGAGTAACTGGAAAAAGAGACACGGTTTCGTGTTTTCGACGGCGGTTCAGGATGTGATCCGATTTCGGACGGTTGTGAAGCCGGTTGTTGCTGAGGTGAAGGACCCGGAACAAGTGGCGCCCGCGGCATCGCCTGTTGCGGAATTACAAGCTTCCACGGTCATAGCGGTGCCGGACACAATTCCGGTTGCGGCTCTGTCAGTCCCGAAACCCGCCGCCCCTTTATCTCAACAGGCAGTCATTTTTCCTATCACGCCCTCTATCCCTACGATCACAGAACCCGTAAAGGAAGTTGGGCCAGCTTTGTCCGTTGCGGAGGCTGAAAGGAAAGAAATCGCTCAGAGGAAAGCCAGAGAAGCTCGAAGGGTAAAAGGCTGGAGAGTTTATTTTGATGATTCCCTCCAAGGTCCCACGGCTTTCGAAGAGCTTTCGGGGCGTGCGGCAAAAGCGCTTTATCGAGCAGGGATCTATTACCAGAAACAGTTTGAAAATACCATGAAGTCCGGTTATGAGATCATGGATACGATTGACAAACTGTCCGGGGTGGGGGAATCCGTCAAGATAGAAGTTTTTGCTTTCCTGAAGCAGCAGGGAAGATTTTCCGGAATTTATAAAGAACTCGATGTCGCCAGAGAGCCGGTGGTAGTGCAGAAGGCTGAAAAATCCTTAGAATCTGATACGAAAAAAAGGAAAGAATCCCAAAAACCCTCAATCCCAAATCTGCCTCCTCAGGTCCAGGTCTCTGCAGTGCCCGCCGTGGCTGAAGATTCGGTGCTGGCTCAGAGGACGGAGCTTGCCTCTGTGAAAACACAAGCCCCCCTCAAGGCGGTGGCGGCGACTTCTGATGTGAAACCCTTGGGAAAGCAAGTTCCGATGGCGGAGGCTCAGCTTAAAGTTTCGCCCGAGGCTTCTGCGTCTGAGCCTGTTGTTTTCAAAGAGGCGGCTTTGAGGGAATCTCAAAAATCGGCAATGTCTGCCGCTGAGGGCGAGGCTTTATGGAAGTTTCTAAAGGAGGGGCTTTTTGAAGCTTATGAGCGTCGCTATGCGAAAGTCCTTCCTTCGATTGAAGTGCAAACATGGCTTGATCCTCAAAAGGCAGTGACGATCGTCAACGGCCTGATAGATTCCGCAGAAGTTGTAAGAAAAAGACAAAAGGATGCATCGAGCAAAACGATTACAAGGCTCAGAGAGCTAAAAGGGGTGCTGGAGTGGTTCCGCGATGCCGCCATGTTAGCAGTACTTATCGAGCAGCCAAAGTTATCTGCTCAAATCTTGGATCAGCCGGAGTCCGTGATTGATCGTGCTTCGAAAATGGCGGAAAAGATAAAAGAAGGAAAGGAAAAGTTTTCCAATCCGCCCAATGGATTCAATCGCGCGCTTAAATCCTGGCAGGAAAAACTGGATCGTCTTCAAGAGGAGGCGCGGATCAGTAAGGATGATGACGGTAATGCCGCGAGTGTAAATGCTCAGACGAGTGAGAGCGAATTCGATGACGAGCAGCAATCGGCTTTTGTCCGTGAGGTCCTCGAGCAAATGGGCGTTTCGACCGGGGAGATGAAAGGGTTGGATCTCCTGCGCATTTTTCAGCTTTATGACCAGCAGGAGACAGACGATCTTCGAGACTATTATCTGGATCAGGATATGAATGATCTGGCAGACCGATTGGACGACTTTATCGAAAAGATGGATGAGGCTGTTAACGCGGCGGACGAGGAAGTGCCTGAGGCGAATGATCCTTCCCGCAGTGAAGTTCGGTTGCAGCAAGTTTATAGAGGTGTGCTGGATGCGGTGCTGCTGGAGAAGTCAGCGACGGACCCTGTGGCTCGCGAATTCACGGAGGAAGTAAAAGCCGTTGGAGTGGAACCGGTGGTTCAGGAGCTTCGGACGGTTTTTAACAGTATCTTTCTTCCTGAGGCGATGGCGGCGACAATGCTCAGTGATACGAAGGTTCAGGTGGCGGGTTTTGACGCCCTCGAAAAGGTTCTGCGCCAAAAGGATCTCAGTCGTGAAACCTTGGACAGGATCGCTGATCAGATGTTCAACCAAACGCTCAAGGATCTCGCGGAGTCGATCCAGAAGCGCGAGATCGGTGGTATGGCGCCTGTCGTGTTCTATTCACCGGAGATGAAGGCGAGGCTCATCCGCTTTATTGAAACGGTTCAGCAAGGGTTCGACGCGATAGGGGATGTGACTGGGGAGAATTACAGGATTACGCTTGTATCGACAAACAAGGCCGAACTTATGAAGCTTAAAGCTGAGCTTTCAAAACGTGGTGCGATGCGAGGTGTTTCTTTTGAGGAGAATGCGAAGACGCTCAGCCGTAACGTTTTTGAAAATCCAAGGTTTAAAGATCAATTCGGAGTTTTCTTTCCTGAAAATGATCTCGGCAAAAATGTTGCTTGGCAACGTTTGGTCCGCTCCGAGATCCCAAAAGAATACGGCATACTTCTTCTCCCTGCTTTAAGCAAGTATTTCGCTACGGTTTCAACCTCTCAAATCAGCGCGACGACTCTACGGCAGGCCTTGCCTGATCTCTTTGCCTCGGCCGCATTTCGGGTTGGGCAGGGCATTGCCATCGTCGCGACCTTCCTCGAGCATCTCGCCGCCGCAGAGCGGCAATATGCTATTGCCGCCTAGTACGTCGAGAGGTGTACGGCGACTCGCGTAAAAAAATCCTTCGCCGTACTCCGTACCCTGTACTCCGTACTGAAGATTGTGTTACAATCTCCGCTTATGACTCATCCACTCCTTAAAAGACTTAATGAGAAGGTCCTTGTGTTTGACGGGGCTCTGGGGACCAATCTCCAGACGCTCAATCTTACTTCCCTGGATTTTGGCGGCAAAGACGGCTGCAACGAATACCTCGTAATCACGAAGCCCGATGCCATCAAAAGCGTCCATGAAAGTTTTCTCAAGGCAGGCTGTGATGTGATTGAGACCAACACGTTTGGTTCGAATCGCATTGTTCTTGCGGAGTACGGCTTACAAGATCTCGTGCTGGAACTCAATGAAAAAGCTGCCCGTCTTGCCAAAGAACTTGCTCAGAAGTATTCCACTCCGGATCACCCGCGATTTGTCATGGGCTCGGTCGGCCCCGGAACCAAGCTTCCGTCGCTCGGGCATATTGGCTTTGAGGAGCTCAAGGCATCCTACAAGGAACAATACAAGGGTCTTATGGCCGGCGGGGTGGACGGCATTCTAATTGAGACCTGCCAGGACCTGCTTCAGACCAAGATAGCTATTATTGCCGCTGTGGAATACTTCAAGGAAGTCGGAAGGCGGCTCCCCCTCATGGCTCAGGTGACGCTTGAACCTACGGGCACCATGCTGCTTGGGACGGATATCCAGGCGGTGATCACCACACTCGAGATGTTTCCGGTGGATGTGATTGGGATGAATTGCGCGACCGGCCCCGCCGAAATGATCGAGCATGTCCGTACTCTCTGTGAGAGTTCGGTTAAACATATTTCAGTCCTGCCCAACGCGGGGCTTCCGGAAAATGTCGGCGGGGTGGCCCATTATCATCTGACACCTAAAGAACTGGCGGATTTCCACGAACGTTTTGTCAAAGAATTCGGCGTCTCGATCGTGGGCGGTTGCTGTGGAACGACGCCCGAACACTTAAAAGCCGTCGTGGATCGTGTCGGGAAGTGCATTCCGAAAAAGCGGACGCCTAAACACGAACCTTCCTGCGCGAGTCTTTACGGTATTTCAAACTTCACACAGAAACCCGCGCCTCTCCTCGTTGGGGAGCAGACCAACGCGAACGGTAGTAAAAAATTTAAACAACTTCTGGAACATGAAGATTATGACGCGATCGTCGGGGTGGCGCGCGAAGCCGTGAAAGAAGGTGCGCATCTCGTGGATCTTTGCGTGGCTTATGTCGGCCGCGATGAAAAGAAGGATATGGTGGAATCCATCAGCCGGTTCAACCAGCAGGTGACGGTGCCGGTGATGATCGATTCGACGGAGTACTCAGTGATCGAGGAAGCGTTGAAGCATATTGCGGGCAAACCCATTATCAATTCGATCAATCTTGAGGATGGGGGCGAGCGGTTGCGCAGGATCTGTCCGATGGCGAAGAAATATGGGGCGGCCCTCGTGGCTCTGACGATCGATGAAAAGGGTATGGCGAAGACGCGCGAGGAAAAACTCCGTATCGCCAAGCGCATTTATCAGATCGTGACCCAGCAATATGGCATCCGGCCGGAAGATCTTTTCTTTGATCTTCTGACCTTTACGCTCGGGAGTGGTAGTGAAGAGTTCCGCAACGCGGCGCCTGAGACGATTGCGGCGATCCGCCGTCTCAAAAAAGAATTGCCGGGGGTGCATACTATCCTCGGAGTCAGCAACATTTCGTTCGGCCTTGCGCCGCATGCCCGTCAGATTCTGAACAGTGTTTTCTTGCATGAGTGTTTGGAAGCGGGGCTCGATGCCGCGATCGTCCACGCCAAAAAAATCGTGCCGCTTTTCAAGATCGCGGCGGACGATCTCGAGGCCGCAAAGCGGCTGCTTCACAACAAGTGGATCGACGGCAAAGATCCTTTGCAGGAATATATCGCTCATTTTTCAAAGAAGCAGGGGACGGTTGAAGCGCCTCGCGAGCGCGCGGGAACGATCGAGGAAATCCTGAAAAACCATATTCTCGATGGGAGCTCAGACGGTCTTAGCGCGGATCTCGATCTGGCTCTTAAGAAATACAAACCGATTGAGATCATCAATGAACACCTCTTGGGCGGCATGAAGTTGGTGGGAGAACTCTTTGGGGCCGGCAAGATGCAGCTTCCTTTTGTGCTTCAGTCGGCTGAGGTTATGAAAAAGGCCGTCGCGTACCTGGAAAAGTTCATGGATAAAAAAGAAGGCCAGGAGCGCGGCAGGATCGTGCTGGCGACCGTCAAAGGTGACGTTCATGACATCGGGAAGAACTTGGTCGACATCATTCTTACCAATAACGGCTACAAAGTTTTCAATATCGGGATCAAACAGCCGGTGGATGCGATCGTGAAGGCGGCGATCGAGAATCGCGCGGATGCGATCGGACTCTCTGGGCTTTTGGTGAAATCGACTTTGATCATGAAAGAGGATCTTGAGGAGATGAGCCGGCGGGGGATCAAGCTTCCGGTGATCTGCGGCGGTGCGGCGCTTACGGAACGATTCGTGGAACGTGATCTCGCTCAGGTCTATCAGGGTCCGGTTCATTATGGACGTGATGCTTTCTCAGGTCTCAAGATCATGGAAAGCCTCAAGGGGACAACAACCACCGCGCCTTTGGCGGCGAGCCAGTCTCCTACAATTCAAAAAGGGGGTCCGGCACCTTTAAAGGAAGAACAGCCTCTTAAAAAAGATTCTGACACCGCCACCGCTTCTGAACAAAAAGCGACAGGTATCGTTTCCTCCGAAAAAGCAGCCTCTTCGCTCCATGCGGCTCCGAAGCCTTC
>JBAXGK010000013.1:0-17960 GCA_037139435.1 Candidatus Omnitrophota bacterium
TTGTCTAATTTTATTTTGTGTTAATATACGCTTCGTTCATACGGCGAAAACTTTTATACCTTCAATAAAAGGGGTGGAATGATGGCTTCTTATGAGGATTTTCAGAAATTAGACATCAAAGTGGCTGAGATCGAAAGCGTGACCCCGCACCCGAATGCGGACCGGCTTTATGTCCTGGGCATCAAAGTGGGGGAGGTCCGAAAGCAGATCGTGGCCGGGATCCGGGCCCACTATACCGAAGAGCAGCTGAAAGGGAAGAAGATCGTCATTATCGATAATCTGGACCCTGCCGTGATCCGCGGCGTGGAGTCCCAGGGTATGCTTCTTGCCGCCTCCGACGCCACAACCCTTACACTCGTCTGTCCCGAGCGTCCCATTCTTGATGGAGCGAAAGTGAAATGAGCGCGCGCAACGCGCAACGGTCAACGTAAAAGCTTTTTCGTTGCGCTGCTTGGATATTATTGTAAAACCGAGAGCTCTATGTTATTATCCCGTCTCTATGAAAGAGATACAGGGCTCCCGCACTTCAACAAAGCATCTCGATTTCCAACCGTTCAAGGCTTGGCGCTACGACACGGAGCGCGTCAAGGTTTCCGCGGTCTTGGCGCCCCCTTATGATGTGATCTCTCCGGAGAAACAACAGAAGCTTTATGAGAATTCTGCGTTTAATTGTATCCGTCTTATTTTGAACAAAAAAGATCCCGCAGATACGGATCAGAATAACGCCTACACACGGGCTCGCGACACCTTCCAAGAGTGGCAGAAGCAAGGTGTTCTCATTCAAGAGCAAGAACCCTATTTTTATGTGTACCGGCAGACTTTTAAAGATCCCGTGACTCAATTAACCAAAAACAGGTTTGCGCTTCTGGGTCGGGTTCGTCTTGAGCCGTTCGAAAAGGGCATTATCGTTCCTCATGAAAAGACGCTCCGTGGCCCCAAAGAGGATCGCATGCGGCTTCTCCGGACGGTGCAGACCAATTTTTCTCCCGTCTTTGGTCTTTATAAGGATAAAGGGTTCGAGGTCCGGAGCATTATCCAGGATCCTATGAATTCCAACCCTCTCTTCGAAGCGGAGGATGACGACAAGGTCGTGCATACACTTTGGGCGATCGAGGATCCGGATATTATCGCCAAGCTCCAGAAGGCCCTGCATTCCAAGAAGGTTTATATCGCGGACGGACATCACCGTTATGAAACTGCGTTGGAATATGCCAAGCAGCAAAGAGAAGAACAGCGCTCGTCGGATATCGTGCTTTTCCCCTTCGATTATATGTACATGGCCCTCGTGAGTTTTGATGATCCGGGGTTCATTGTTCTTCCCACGCACCGGATCTTGACCAAGCTTGGCATGACCGGCGGTGAGGCCATTCGACGGCTGGGAGAATATTTTAAAGTAGAGAAGGTCTCGCTCGCGAAATTAAAAGAGATGACAGCCTCTTATGATCAAGAAGGGAAGATCTTCGGGATGGTTCTTGAGGAAGGGTGTTTCCTCCTGACCATGATCGACAAAGAAAAAGCGAAAGCGCGGATGGTTCAGGGGAAGCCCGACATTTGGTACGACCTGAACGTCAACGTGCTGGCGCATCTGATCTTTGCGGAACTGCTCGGGCTTACGGAAGATCGCTGGGAAGCGGTTTTGAAATTCGAACATACGGTTGATGGGGCCGTCGCGCCGCTCCAAAAGGGCGAGGCGCAAGCGGTTTTTCTTTTGCAGCCGCCCAAGGTCGAAATGCTCGAAAAGATGGGCGCCGTCAACGAGCGCATGCCCCAGAAATCCACTTATTTCTATCCCAAGCTCGCTACCGGGCTTGTTTATTATTCGCATAAAGAATAATTCCAAGCTCCGCGAAGTCCTCGATCGTTTTTTGGGCGCCTTATGTCTCTGGTAATCGAAACCTTCCATTCTCCAAAAACCCCCTGGGAAGTTTTTCAAGCGGTCCACGCAAGTTCTAAAGCCTGTTTCTTTTTGGACAGTCCTCAATACGCCCCCCCGGATCAGGCTTTCTCCTACATAGGGATGGATCCGGAGCTCGAGATCCGTCTCGAAGAAAAAAAGCTTTGGGTTGACGGTTCGATGAGTGGAAAATTTTCTTCCCGCGATTTTTTTCCGGTTCTCAAGAAAATCCTAAAAAAATATCAGGCTTCTTCCCGGCGGACCCATCCTTTTTTTACGGGAGGCTTCGTCGGCTACTTTGGCTACGAGGCCGCGGCCCTTTGCGACAAAATAAAATTTCGGCCGAAGTCCTCACCGGCAATTCCTCACGTCTACCTTGGGCTTTTCCGGGATGTGATCGTGTATGACCATCAAAGGCGCATTTACCACGTTGTGGTAAATGCCGTGCAACGCGCAACGATCAACGCGCAACGTGAAAAGCTAAAAGCTTATTTTGAAAAGCCGGCCGCGAAGGCGAGGCAGCATTTCAAGCTCACGAAATTTAAAACAGAGATGACGAAGGAGCGGTTTAAGGGGATGGTCAGAAAAGCCAAGGAATATATCGCGGCCGGGGATATTTATCAGGCGAATTTGTCGCAGCGTTTCTCATTCGGATACCGGGGTTCGTCGCTTGAACTGTACGGAAAGCTTCGCGCGATCAATCCGTCACCCTTCTCCTGCTTTTTGAAAGCAGGAGATCTTGAGATCGTCAGCTCCTCTCCGGAGAGGCTGGTCCGGAAAAAGGGGCGTATTTGTGAGACTCGGCCGATCGCGGGGACATGCCCGACGGGAGGTTCTTCGAGGAGGCTTGGTGAGTGGCGGAAGAATCTTCTTCAAAATGAAAAAGAAAAAGCCGAACACCTGATGCTCGTGGATCTTGAACGTAACGACCTGGGGCGCGTGTGCGCTTACCGTTCCGTGAAGGTGGAAGAATTCATGACGCTTGAAAAATATTCCCACGTGGTGCATATCGTTTCCAAGATCACGGGGAAGCTCAAAAAAGGCAAAGAAGCGCTGGACGTGATCAAGGCCATGTTCCCCGGGGGGACGATCACGGGGTGCCCCAAGATCCGCTGCATGCAGATCATCGATGAGCTCGAGCCTGTGCAGCGTGGGCTTTACACCGGTTCCCTGGGCTATATCGATCTTCATGGCGACATGGATCTCAACATTGTGATCCGGACGATCCTTTTAAAAAAGGGAAGAGGTCATCTTCAGGTGGGCGCGGGGATCGTGTATGATTCAGATCCCGAGAAAGAATATGAAGAGACACTTCATAAAGCGGAGGCGCTCGTTCAGGCGCTTCGCGAGGCTGGTACGGAGCAAGGTGTACGGCGTACGGCGAATAAGGTCGCGGTACGCCGTACTCCGTACGCCTTTCGAAAGCATTTATGAACTACAAGATCTACCAAAACGGCAAAGAAGTAAGCGGAGAGCTTCCCTTTGGTTTTATGCGGACCGAAGCCGCGGGTATTTTCGAAAGCATGCGCGCCTATCACGGCAAAGTCCTTCATGAAGAAGAACACCTTACGCGGCTTCTGGAGTCGGCGAAGACGGTGGGATATCGGCCTCTTCCTAAACCTATGAAGCTCCGGCTGGAAATTAAGGCCGCGCTTAAGGCTTTTGGTGTAAAAGAATGTTATGTCCGTCTGACCCTGTGGGAAGGACAGACCTTTGCGATCCTGGGTTCCCGGGAACACCCCCAAGAGCTTTATGAAAAGGGTGTGGCGCTAAAGACCGCTTCTTTCCCGCGGGGCGGCCCGAATGCTTTTCCTTGGCAGGTCAAGGCCTCCGCCTACCAGCAAGCGATCTTGGCGAGCACCGAACCCCATTCGGACAAGATTTATGAGTGGGTTTTCCTGGATCAAGGAGGCCTGCTGACCGAAACGCGTGTCGGGAATTTTTTTATCATTCAATATTGCTCGACGTACCCCAGAGGCTCGGAAAAGGGCGGTGCAAGGCTCCTCACGCCGCCGGAACACGGAATCTTGAATGGAGTGACCCGGAGGTTTGTGATAAAATGCGCCCTCAAACTCGGAATGCAAGTCCGGGAGGTTCCGCTGACCCGGCATGAATTTTTTAACGCGGATGAAGCGTTTCTTTGTAATACTTCCTGGGAGGTCCTGCCGGTTCGCGAGCTTGATGGCCGCGCGATCGGTACGGGAAAGCCCGGTCCCATCACTTTAGAACTGCACCGTTTCTTTAAGAGGAGGGTTCAACAAGATGTCACGTCACACCGTTCGCCGCGCACTCATTAGTGTTTCTGATAAAACAGGTCTTATTCCTTTTGCCAAAACTCTGCGCAAACACGGTGCGGAAATCCTCTCTACCGGCGGCACCTTGAAAGCCCTTAAGGAAGCCAAAGTTCCCGCGATGGCAGTCGAAGATTACACAGGGTTTCCCGAAATGCTCGATGGTCGCGTGAAAACTCTTCACCCGAAGATCCATGGCGGTCTTCTTTTTCTTCGGAATAAGAAGAGCCATCAAAAACAGGTCAAGGCTCATGGCATTAAGCCCATCGACCTTGTGGTTGTGAATCTCTATCCTTTTGAGGAAGCTACGAGCAAGGGAAATCTGAGCATGGACGATGCCAAAGAGTTCATCGACATCGGGGGCCCTTCGATGCTTCGGTCCGCGGCGAAGAATTATCAGTCGGTGACGGTCATCACGGATGTTGCGGACTATGAACGCGTTGCGAAAGAACTCGATGAACACAAAGGAAGCGTGACGGATGAAACGCGTTTTGCGCTTTCGCAGAAGGTTTTCGAAAAAACGTCCGCGTATGATGCCGTGATCAGCCAGTTTATGGCCAAGCACAAGAAAAAAACAGGGGAGGAAGCCGCACTTCCGCCGCAATTCGTTTTCCATTTTAAAAAAGCTCAGGATCTTCGCTACGGCGAAAATCCCCATCAGAAGGCGGCTTATTATATTCCGACCACGCATAAGGCGTCGGCTTCGTGGACCCAGCTTCACGGCAAAGAGCTTTCCTTTAATAATCTCATGGATGTGGATGCGACGCTGGACGTGCTCGCGGAATTCAGCGCGCCGGCGGCATGTGTGATCAAGCACAACAATCCCTGCGGTATCGCGCAGGACACGCAGGCTCTTGTGGCGGTCGATAAAGCGATCGATGGAGACATTCTTTCAGCTTTTGGCGGGATCGTGGGCGTCAACCGCTGTTGCGACAGTAAGATCGCGGCGAAAGTTCTCGAGAAGCTCGCCTTTTTTGAAGTGATGGTAGCTCCGTCCTTCAAGCCGGGAGCGCTCAAACTGCTTAAAGCACGGAAAAATCTCCGCTTGATCGAGGTTCATCAATTCCGCGACGAGAATGTCTATGATGTGAAATTCCTGCGTACGGGGATTCTCGTTCAGGAAAAGAACCGTCCCATCAAGGACCACATGACGGAACTGAAAAAGAAACTGAACTTTGTCACGAAGGCCAAGCTTTCTGAGGCGGAGACCGAGGAGTTGATCTTTGCTTTCCAGTGCTCCAAGGTTGTGAAGTCGAATGCGATCGTTCTGACTCAGGGGAAGCACACGGTCGGGATCGGTGCAGGGCAGATGTCCCGAGTGGATTCGGTCCAGATCGCGATGCAGAAGGCGGGTTACTTAGCGGAAGGCGCGATGCTCGGCAGTGATGCTTTCTTCCCGATGCCGGATTCGATCGAAGCGGCGGCCAAGCACAAGATCAAAGCGATCATTCAGCCCGGCGGTTCGATCCGTGACGCGGACGTGATCGCGGCTTGCGATCAGGCCGGCATTGCGATGGCTTTCACCGGCGAGCGGCATTTTAAACATTAATTGCGCGCAACGCACAACGCGCAACGCCGGGCGTAAAAGCTCTCGTTGTTCGTTGAGCGTTGCCCGTTGCGCGAGACGATGAACTACTCCCAATCCCTTCGTTATTTAAATTCTTTCGTCGATCTCGAAAAGCTCGCCCAGCTGCCCCAGAACCCATTCTTCAATCTTAAAAGGATGGAGCACTTGCTTCAGGCGGCGGGCCATCCTGAGAAGAGTTTTTTCCCCATTTTGATCGCGGGCACCACTGGAAAGGGATCGACAGGTTTTTTTCTCGAATCCATCCTTAAAGCCAACGGCATCCGGGCGGGCTACTATCACTCACCGCATGTCGAAGATCCACGGGAGAGGATACGGGTTCAGGGAGCCATGGTCTCGCCGCGGCTTTGGGCGGAAGGCCTTACCGAGATCCAAAAGCTCCTCCGCAAACAACCACTTCCAAGGACGTTGGGAGTTTTGACCTATTTTGAGATCCTGACATTTCTAGCCATCAGGATTTTCGCGAAAGAGGGAGTCAAGATCGGCATCTTCGAGATTGGGCTGGGGGGCCGGCTTGATGCGACCAACGTTCTAAAAGCTCCACTTGTGATCCTTACACCCATTCATCTCGACCATGAAGCTTTCCTGGGCAATACCATTTCAAAGATTGCTGCTGAAAAAGCCGCGATCATCAAACCGCAAAGCCACACGGTGGTCGGGAAGCAATGCCCGGACGCGTTCCGGGTGATCCTCGGAGCCGTGAAGAGGAACCGGGGAACTTTATGGAAGGCGAAGCCTGTGGGCGGTATCCCGCTCGGGCTTGCCGGGGATTTTCAAAAGTGGAATGCCGGAGCGGCATTGAAAGCGGCTGAGATCCTGCGAAAGCATTTTGATTTCTCAATAAAGTCTGAGCGATCAAGGGAAGGGTTGCTCTCCGGGAATTGGAAAGGGCGGATGGAGGGTTTTCGGCAAGGAGGCCGAAAGTTCATTCTGGATGGTGCTCATAATCCGATCTCGATGAAGGAACAAGTCCGTTCTTTGAGGACGCAGAAAGTTCGAGATCCTTGGCTTGTGTTTGGCGCGATGACCGATAAGAAGAGCTGCGAGATGCTCAAGGTGGTGAGTGGATTTTTTCCTAAAGTGATCCTGACCGGGATTGCGGGAAATCGCGCGAAGCCCCTCGCAATGCTTGTCCAAGAGTCAAAAGGGCTTTTCAAATGTGTCCTCACGGCCCAGAATGTCGAAGAAGCCTTGAGCCTAGCAAAGAAAGCATCCAACCCGGGCGCCACGGTGGTTGTGACAGGTTCTTTTTATTTGGTCGGAGAAGCAAGAAGGATTTTGGCGCAACGCGCAACGCACAACGGGCAACGGAAAAACTATTCGTTGCGCGGGAGTGTTTATGTCTAAACTAGATTTCGAAGATACCATCGCGGCGATTGCGACTCCCAGCGGAGAAGGCGGCATTGCGGTGATCCGCGTGAGCGGTCCCGGGGCGTTCGAGGCGGTCGAGCCATTCTTTGTTTCTTCCGAACATCAAAAGTTGAGCGACGCACCCGCCAATACGATTCGATGGGGGAGGTTTTTAGATCCCGCGGGGCTTCTCGTGGATCAGGTGCTTATGAGTTGTTTCCGTGCCCCACGCTCCTATACCGGGCAGGAAGTGATCGAGATCAGCTGTCACGGCGGTCTGGCGGTTACGAGAAAGATCCTCGGGCTTTTGCTTGGGAAGGGCGTTCGTCATGCCGAACCCGGGGAATTCACGCGTCGTGCTTTCTTGAGCGGAAAACTAGATCTTACACAAGCGGAAGCCGTGCTCGATCTGATCCATGCCAAAAGCGATCGCTCGCTCGACATCGCGGTCCGTCAGCTCTCCGGATCTCTTTCCCGCACGCTGAAAGAGTTAAAAGATTCTCTGATGCGACTTTTAGCGCACATGGAGGCCTACCTTGATTTTCCGGAAGAAGACCTGGAAATTAATGTTAAGACCGGCATGCAGGAACAATTTTCTAGTATCCAGGGAAAAATCTCCGCATTGATTGCGGGTTTTGAGCGCAACCAGCTGATCCGCGAAGGCATGCTCGTAACTCTTGTGGGAAAACCTAATGTCGGGAAATCCTCGATCTTCAACGCGCTTCTCGAACGCGATCGCGCGCTTGTTTCTGACTTGCCTCATACCACGCGTGATCAATTGGAGGAAGCTCTTGAGATCGGTGGATTTTATATTCGATTGCGCGACACGGCGGGACTTATTTCCTCGCCCGAACATCCCCTTGATAAGATGGGCATGGATCGCACGCTTGAGACTCTCACCGAAAGCGATGTTGTTCTTTATGTGTTGGAGGGCTCTAAGCTCTTTGAAGATGCCGACCGCCACGTTTTTGACCGGATTCCAAAAAATAAAAAGGTGTTCGTGCTCGTGAACAAATCCGATCTCGCTTCTCGGGTCGAAGAGAAGGAACTCGCTTTGTTTTTGGGTGATAAACCTCAGATACGGCTTTCCGCGAAGACGCGCGAGGGGTTTGGGGAGCTTGAAGAAAAGATCGTGGGGTGCATGGAGCAGGGCACCTCCGAAGCGGGGGAGCAGATCACCAAGCTGAGGCACAAAAAGGCATTGGAGTTCGCACACGCGGCTCTCCAGCGCGCAGAAAAATCTTTTCAAACAAAAATGTCGCTTGAATTTGTAACGCCCGACCTTCGCATGGCCCTGGAAGCCATGAAAGAACTGACCGGAGAGGTCTATTCCGAGGATCTTTTGGACGTGATCTTCTCGGAATTCTGCATTGGCAAATAATTTTTAAAAAATACCAAGAATTTTATTTTAATTGCGTTGACATCAGATATTTCTTTGTTAGAATTCCACTCGTTGAAGAAATTTGGAAGAATTTTTTAATTAAAAAAATAAAAAGCAGGTGCTTTTAAAACAAGATCTATCGTTGCGGGAAAAACGCGGCGGGATTATTTAGCGTGATCTTGAAGCTCAACAAAAAGAAATCGTAAACTTTCGAATCGTCGAGTCATTCCCATAAAAAATAAGCTCAATTAAAAAATGGGATGCTCGATACTATATGTAGTGGATGGCTCGCAACAAACATCAACATATAGTGATGTTTAATAAGCTTTTAAAAAGTTTAAGGAGAGCAGACACCTTATGAAGACCGAGAAACTACCATCCGTGCAGGAAGAGCAAATCCTGGGGCGAGGGCTTTCATTCAAGCGATTCTTCACAAGGGCAGGCGTGCATCCGCTGGATGAGATCAAGTACGTCAAGCGCAGCTCCGTGATCACGAATCCCGACGGCTCGGTGGTTTTTAAGATGGAAAACGTGGAAGTTCCCGAGAATTGGAGTCAACTCGCGACCGATATTATCGTTTCCAAATATTTCCGTAAGGCAGGAGTGCCTGAGACGGGTTCTGAGACGAGCGCGCGCCAGGTGGTGTATCGCATTGCTCATTCGATCCGGGTCGCGGGTGAAAAGCTTGGCGGTTATTTTAAAACAGCGGGAGATGCGCAGGTTTTCGAAGAAGAAATGCTTCACTTGTTGATTCAACAGAAATGCGCCTTCAATTCTCCCGTGTGGTTTAATTGCGGGATGGATCTTTATGGGATCAAGGGAAGCGGCGGTAATTTTTATTGGGACCCGGCTACCGACACGATCCGTCAGGCGACGGATTCTTATTCCAGCCCTCAATGCTCCGCCTGTTTTATTCAGTCCGTGGACGATAACCTGATGTCCATTTTCGATCTGATCAAAAATGAAGCCCGGCTTTTCAAATTCGGTTCCGGGACCGGGACAAACTTCTCGAAGCTTCGCGGCCGTCAGGAAAAGTTATCAAGCGGTGGGACCTCGTCAGGGCTTATGTCGTTTCTCGAAGTGCTGGATCGCGGCGCGGGTGCGACGAAATCCGGCGGGACCACACGCCGTGCGGCAAAAATGTGTTGCCTCGATCTCGATCACCCCGAGATCATGGACTTCATCAACTGGAAGGTCCGCGAGGAAAAGAAGGTCGCTGCGCTGATCGCGGCCGGATACTCATCAGATTTCAACGGAGAAGCCTACAAGACGGTCGGGGGACAGAATTCGAATAATTCCGTGAGGATCTCGGATGAGTTCATGCACGCCTATTTGAATGACGGAAAATGGCAGACGCGTTTTCGCACCACCGGAGATGTTTGCGAAACTTTCCAGGCTAAAGACATGATGGACCAGATCGCGTTTGCCGCTTGGGCGTGCGCGGATCCCGGCGTTCAGTTCGACACCACGATCAACGATTGGCATACCTGCGCAAACACCGACCGCATTCACGCCTCCAATCCTTGTTCGGAATACATGTTTCTGGATAATTCGGCCTGTAATCTTGCTTCTATTAATGTCATGAAATATCTCAAGGCCGATGGAACGTTCGATGTCGAGGGGTTTCGCTACACCACCCGCGTTTTTATTGCCGCAATGGATATTCTTGTGGATTATGCCTCGTATCCGACGGAGCAGATCGCCGGGAACAGTCATGTCTACCGGCCGCTTGGGATCGGTTATGCGAATCTCGGAAGCCTCCTTATGGTGAACGGCATTCCGTACGATAGCGCCCAAGCCTCCGCGATCTGCAGCGCGCTCACCGCGATCTTGACGGGGCATGCTTACCGGACTTCGGCCGAAATTGCCGCCTCCAAAAGCACGTTTTCCGATTACAAGAAAAATGAAAGCTCCATGCTGCGCGTGATCGAGAAACACCGTGCGGCAGCCCACAAGATCCCGGCCGAGCATTGCTGGCAGGATATTCTGGTAGCGGCGCATGAGGATTGGGAAGATGCTTTCGAGATCGGGAAGCTTTATGGTTATCGCAACGCGCAGGTCTCTGTGATTGCTCCGACCGGCACGATCGGGCTTCTCATGGATTGTGATACGACCGGGATCGAGCCGGATTTCGCGCTCGTAAAGTTCAAGAAACTTGCGGGCGGAGGCTATTTTAAGATCATCAACCAAGGTGTTCCTGCGGCGCTTCAGAAACTCGGATATTCCGAAAGCGAAATTCAGAATATCATCGAATATATCCAAGGAACCTCCCGTCTCGAAGGGACTCCGTGGATCAATCGCGCGACCTTGGCGGCAAAAGGTTTTACGAGCCCCGAATTGGATAAGATTGAAACCATGTTGCCGTCAGTATTTGATCTCAGCTTTGCTTTTACAAAATGGACGCTTGGGGAAGACGCGCTGAAGCGACTGGGTTTCAAGCCGGAGGATTACAATCATCTCCGTTTCAACGTGCTCGAGGCCCTTGGCTTTTCGAAGGCGGAGATCGAAGAAGCCAACGGCGTGGTTTGCGGCATGATGACGATCGAAGGCGCGCCGCTTCTCAAGTCCGAGCATTTGCCGGTCTTTGACTGCGCGAACCGGTGTGGGAAAACCGGAAAACGTTTTATTGAACCCATGACGCATGTCCGGATGATGGCGGCGGCGCAGCCGTTTATTTCCGGTGCCATTTCCAAGACGGTAAATCTTCCGCATGAGAGCACGGTTGAAGACATCGAAAAGATCTACGTGGAATCCTGGAAGATGGGACTGAAGGCCGTGGCGCTTTACCGGGACGGTTCCAAATTGTCGCAGCCGCTTAATACCAAATCCGGCGACTCCGCCTCGGATAAAAAATCCGAAAAAAAGAATGAGATCCAGACCGCGCATCCGCCCGTCCTGCAGCGCAAGCGCTTGCCCAAGAAGCGCGCGGGGATCACGGTGGAATCTCGTGTCGGGGGCCAAAAGATCTATCTCCGGACCGGGGAATATCCGGATGGGTCGATCGGCGAGATCTTTGTCGATATGCACAAGGAAGGGGCCGCGTTCCGTTCCATGATGAACTGTTTTGCGATCGCGGTCTCGCTTGGGCTTCAATATGGCGTGCCGCTTGAGGAATTCGTGAATGTCTTCACGTTCACACGCTTTGAGCCACAGGGGCTCGTCGATCATCCTAATATCAAGCTCTCTACTTCGATCGTGGATTATCTTTTCCGCGTGCTCGGTATGGAATATTTAGGGATGACGGAATTCGTCCAGATCCCGCCCAAGCCCGAAGACCTCCAGATCAATAAAAATACGGTTTCTACCGTTACTCAGTCGCCCGTGATCGAAATTCCGGCACCCGTCAAAGACTCGGTTCCCTCGGCGAGTGTGATTAAAAAGAACACCTCGCTTGCAGCCGCCGGGGCGAACGAACATCTCTCGAACATGATGGGGGATGCGCCCTTCTGCACGAATTGCGGTCACGTCACCGTCCGCAGCGGCTCCTGTTACAAATGCCTCAATTGCGGCAACAGCATGGGATGTTCTTAATCCCCCCGTAGCGGGACAGCAGGTCCCGCACGGGCAGTCCCTGCGCAACAAGCGCAGGGGGCAGCATGGGATGTTCTTAACGCAGTACGGCGCAAGGCGTACGGCGTCACGCCTTTTATATTTTCGCCGTACTCCGTACACCTTACCCCGTACGTATTTCTGTCTCTTTAAGTAAAAATGCGGTAGTATTTTCTCACCATGACATCCCACGAACCCATTGAAGCGACTGAGAAGCTTTTTACGCGTACTCGTTCGCGGCCCTTTCGGGATTGGGCTCGTTTCGGGACTTACTTTCTCATCATCGGTTTTTTTGCCTTCCTTTTCGGAACACACCGGCTGGATCACTTCGAGGATCTTGTTCGCGATAGTTTCCTCAAACACATTACTTGGGGGCAGGTCCATCCGGGCATTGTCCTGATCGAGATTTCAGAGACGGCCTTAGATGAGGTGGGCCCCTGGCCGTGGCCAAGAAGTTATCACGCGATCATGGCGCGTCTTCTAAGCGAATGGAAAGCGGCGGCGGTCGTTTTCGATCTTGATCTGTCCGAACCGACCGATCCCAAGAACGATCAAGATCTGGTTCAAGCTTTGGAAAAGGTCGACATTCCCCTCTATCTGCCGGTGGATCTGAAACCCCAAAAAGAAAAAAAATTCTGGGTTCATGGGATGCCTGTCGTGCTGGATAGCGGCGAAGGCAAGAGAAGCTGGATCCATGCGATGCCAGGTTTCGAAAAAGAAGCGCGTGCGATCGGCCACAGTTATCTCTTGCCGGATACGGACGGGACCTTGAGGAGGTTCGATCCTTTCATCACAGAAGGAAAAGAGAGCCATCTGTTCCTTCCGCTTCGCGTGGCGTTCGATCAAATGAAGAAACCCATTCCGTCGCCTCAAGAATGGGAAGCGCTTGAAGATCCACAAGGGAAGATGCTTATTCCCTGGAGCGATGCGCGGGACCGTGAGTTCGCGCGCTACAATTATGCGGACCTGATCCATAGCTTTTATGCGATCCAGAAGGGAATGCGGCCGGTGATCGATCCCGGAATGATCGCTGGAAAGATTTGTCTCGTGGGGCCCACGGTGTCTCGTGCGACGGAACTTAAGGTCACGCCCTTGAATGTCGCGTATCCGAGGATCGGTGTCTACGCCCAGGTTCTGAATGCGGCGCTGACCGGGAACTGGGTGCGTCCGATTTCGTTCACGGGGAATTTCATCTGCCTCTTAGGCAGCGGGTGCTTGGCCACTCTCTTGTTTGTCACGCTGAGTGGAGCGTGGTCGCTTGTCGCGGGGCTTTTGCTTGTCCTGGGATGGTTTGCTTTCTGCTTCGGGGTTCTCGCAAAGTGGCATTTAGGGTTCTATGCGGTCTACCCAACTCTGCTCATGCTCTGCCTCTTTATTTTTTCGGCGATCTATGTCCAGGCCATCGCGACGCGCGAAAGATCTCATCTTTTTCATCTCGCCACGCGAGACGGCCTGACCGAGCTTTATGTGATCCGTCATTTTCGTTTGATCATGAACCAGATTGTGCGCGAGGCGAGCGTCCGCAACCAGCCCTTGTCGGTCATTTTGCTCGATATCGATAATTTTAAAAAGATCAATGACACCTATGGCCATCCCGCAGGGGACATGGTGCTCAAAAAAATCGCATCACTCATCCTCGCGTATATACGGAAACGCCGACCTTTTCGAGAAATTGATTTTGCGGCTCGCTACGGAGGCGAAGAATTTATCATCATGCTCCGGAAGGCCGGCCTCAAAGAGGCGGGGGAGGTTGCGGCCGAACGTATCCGAAAAAGGATCGAAGAAACAAAGTTTGAGTGGGAAGGGAAGCAGATCCGGGTTACAGTGAGCCTTGGCGTTTCGGTTCGTCACCCGGGCGAGAACGTTCCTGATCCGATGGTCCATCGCGCCGATGCGGCCCTTTACAAAGCCAAAGAAACCGGGAAAAACCGTGTCTGCATGGAAGGCGGATAACCCGTCTCCTTTTTTATCTACCCTGCCGATTTCTGTCTCCGTAGCAGGATTTTGAAGCCGATGGTGAAGAAAATTATTTTCGAAAGGATAGACTACGGGGTGTTTTTGTGATGAGAAAGAGCAACGTTCTTTATGTGATCACCCAGCTGGAATTGGGCGGCGCTCAGAAGCAGCTTTTAAGCTTGATCCGCCAAATCGACAGAGACCGTTATAACGTTTTTTTATTTACCGCCCTGGAAGGGTTGCTCATAGAGGAAGCCCTTTCCATGAGTGATTTGACTCTCTACAGGTCCAAGCATTTAAAGCGGTCGCTCGATCCCCTCAAAGATTTTCTGGCGATGATCGAAATAGTGAGGTTTATTAAAAAAAACAAGATCGCTATTATTCATACGCATAGCTCCAAGGCGGGTATTCTGGGTCGGTGGGCCGGGGCCTGGGCCAAGGCGAAAGTCATTATCCATACCGTCCACGGCTGGTCTTTCAACGATTTTCAAAACCCGTTTGTTAGGAAGCTCTATCAGGGGCTTGAAAGACTTAGCGCGAAATTCACCGACAAGATCGTTGTTGTGTCCAATCACGACAGGCAAAAAGGGTTGGATGCTAAGATTGGATCGGACCGCCAATATGCTTTAGTGCGCTATGGGATCGATCGGGCCCAATTCGGGATGAGGGATGCCTCGATTCGAAAAGAGCTCGGGATCAGCGAAGACGCGCTGGTCGTTGGAACGATCGCCTGTTTTAAGCCGCAAAAGGCGCTTGAGGATTTTGTGAAGCTCGCTTCTTTGGCGACACAGGTTTTACCGCAAGCCATATTTTTAGTGGTAGGGGATGGTGTTCTTCGTAAGAAGATCGAGCAATTAATCGTGAAATTTAAGTTAGGCTCCCAATTTATTTTGGCAGGCTGGCGGAGAGATATCCCTCGGGTCTTGTCCGCCATGGATGTCTTTGTGCTGACATCGCTCTGGGAAGGCTTGCCGATCGCGGTCTTAGAGGCGATGGTGAGCCAGGTGCCGGTGGTGGCGACCCACACGGGAGGTATTTCTGAAGTGATCGCGGATGGGAAGTCGGGTTTTCTTGTGCCTTGCCATGACATGCCTTCTATGTTAAAAAAGATAGGCGTTCTCTCGCGGGACGCTTTAGTGAAAAGTCGCATCATCCAGGGCGCGAAACAATGCGTTGACGAAAAGTTTGACATAGGGACCCTGGTGAGAGCTCACGAAGATTTATATCAAAAACTAGCTGAAGTAAAAGGACTGGCGCATGCTTGTTGATGCTTTTCGGATGGCTTTGAACGGTTTTGTGTTGTCCGTCTTATTCTTACTAGTGCTTAAGAGGGCCTCCACGCGATGGAATTTTTTGACCTCCAAAGGCGTTCCCTCCGTCGGAGGGGTCAGCATGTGGGTGGCTTTTTTTCTGGGCTTTCTGTGGGTCGCCTCTTCCGGGATCTCATTCCCCCTGGAAATCCAAGGGATCTTGATCGCTTCGGCCGTCATGCTTCTTGCGGGTATTTTCGATGATCAAAAGGAGTTATCCGTAATTCAGAAGTTTGTGGTGCAGTTGCTCGCCGCGTCTATTCTGGTGGGGTTTGGTGTAAGGACAAACTTTGTTTATGTGAGCAACTCGTGGAATATCGCCCTATCTCTTTTGTGGATCATCGGGATCACGAATGCGGTGAATCTTCTGGATGTGATGGATGGACTGGCGGGGGGGGCGACCCTTGTCATCCTTTCCGGATTTTGTGTTATCTTCGCCATGAACGGCGACAGTTTAACCCTGACCCTTTCGTGCGTTCTCGGCGGAAGCGTTCTTGGCTTTTGGATCTTCAACGTTCCTCCGGCAAAAGTTTATATGGGAAACAGCGGAAGCCATTTTTTGGGTCTTATTCTGGCGGCGCTCGCTCTGACCGCGCGCTATGCGACGCTCGACAGGCCTGTAGCGCTTCTTGCCCCCATCCTTCTATTGGGGTTTCCCATTCTTGACACCTTGTTTCTCATTTTGATGCGTTTGCGAAAAGGAAAGTCGGCGTTCAATAAAAGTGAAGACCATATGGCGCTGAGATTTTTAAAAAAAGGATATTCGAAACAAAAAACCCTGGTCTTGATGATGGTCTGGACCCTTTTTTTTGTTATCGGCGGGCTTATCCTGGGTAAGGCGTCTAACCTTCTTGCGATCATAACGCTTGTTTTTATGGGGCTGGGGAGTCTTGTGTTAATGAAAAAAATGAGCCGCGTGCAAATTTGAGATCACAAAAAAAGATCCTTATTCTGGGGGCCGGGATCGCGGGGCTGAGCGCGGCGTGGCATTTACGGCAGAAAGGTGTGTCTTGCCTCGTTTTTGAAAAGGAAGGCGAGGTGGGTGGGCTCTGCCGCTCCAAGAGGATCCGTGGTTTTACTTTTGATTTCAGCGGTCACCTGCTGCATTTCAAGAATCCTTACGTTTTTAAGCTTGTGCGGAAGTTGCTAGAGGGAAAGTTTGTCAAGCACGAGCGGAGCGCTTGGGTTTCTGCTTGCGGACGTTACACGCGTTATCCCTTTCAGGCGAATCTCTTCGGCCTCCCGCCGCGGGTCATTAAAGAGTGCTTGGAGGGATTTATTCATGCCCAAGAAAAAAGGCGCGAAGAATCTATAAAAAAGCCCGTGAATTTTTCACAGTGGACCCGGCAAACTTTTGGCTCGGGCATCGCACGTTATTTTATGGATCCCTATAACGCCAAGTTTTGGACGATTCCCCTTAAAGAGCAGACATGTGAATGGGTGGATGGGATGATCCCCGTTCCCTCTCTCGGGCAAGTTCTTGAAGGAGCCCAAAAAGAGAGCACAAGGCAGTTGGGTTATAACGTCCATTTTTGGTATCCGCGCAAAGGCGGGATCGAACAATTGCCTCGCGCTTTTGCGAAATCGCTGAAGAATATTCACACAGGGAGCAAGATCTCCCGGATCGATCTCGAGAAGAAAGAGATTGAAATGTCTTCTGGCCAGAAGGAAAAATTCGACGTGTTGATCTCAACGATCCCCCTTCCTGAAATGGCTCATCTGGTGCCGGGTTTACCCCAAGAGGTGCGCGCAGCTTTTCATCAATTGCGGTGGAATTCCATTTATAATCTGAATTTAGGGGTGAGTTCGCCGAGCGATACTTTGAAACGGCATTGGACTTATTTCCCGCAACCCAAACTTTGTTTTTTTAGAGTAGGATTCCCGCATAATTTTTCTTCCGATCTTACGCCAGAGGGGAAGGGGTCTTTGTATGCAGAGGTCTCCTACTCAGACCGCAAGCCGATCAACAAACGAAAGGCGATCTCCCATATCACCCGGGATCTCAAAAAGATCGGGCTGCTTCCCAAGAAAGCAAAGGTTTGTGCCAAGGATGTGAATGATATCGAGTACGGATACCCGATCTATGACCGGCACTATAAGACGGCAAGAAAAAAGGTCCTGGAGTTTTTGAATAAAAAAGGCGTCATTCCGTGCGGGCGGTATGGCTCGTGGACCTACATGTCGATGGAAGACGCCATTCTGGACGGTAAGCGGGCAGCGGAAGCGATATAAAGAGGACGCCCGGAGCAGGGTCTTTCAGTGTGGTTGGAAAAGAAAGCAGGCCCCCCGCAGCAGAGCCCCAAGACCTTTAACGACTCAAGCCAAGATTTTTACTTTCCGAAGGAAGTTTTTTCTCGCCTTGTGCCCCCGGGGAATATAACAACCCCAGCATGATCCACCAAATGAAGCTCACGGCTGGCAGGAAGAAGCTAAAGTCCATAAGGTTGTGGACAAGGAAAACACAGACCCCACCGAATAATCCTGCTTTGAGCTTACTTTCAGAAGATCTCCAGCTGTTTTTAAGGACGAGCACGATCAGCCAAAGAAAAGAAGCGATGTTTATGAGGCCTGCCTCCGCCCAAAGTTGCAAGAAAGAATTATGAGCGTAGCGTGATCCCGTGAGATCAAAATTCCCAAAGCCTAC
>JBAXGK010000014.1:0-17916 GCA_037139435.1 Candidatus Omnitrophota bacterium
CCTCACTGCTTTCTATAGTCCCAGAAAAAACATATTTCCCTCCCCTGCAAGTCGTAATATGAACCCATAAGCTTTTCTGTAATGGCTGCTTTATTTCAATTACGCCGCTGATAAACCCAGGGAGATTTTCGTTGCGAGAGAATGTACATTTAACATCTTTATGGCTTGTAGCACCATTTCGGTCACGCAAGGTTATCTCGGAAATAGCTTCTGTAGCAAAAAGTCTCTGACTGAGTGGTAACAGACATAAAAAAACAAGAGCGAGAATGACGCCTGCCTTCTTCATACGTCCTCCTTTTCCCGTTATCTTTTTAATATTCATCCCCTCAACCCCCTTTTCTGTTCCCGTGCTTCTTCCGAAACTTAGCTACCGCTTCTGCAGTTTGGGTTAGCCCCGCAAAATCGGCATAAACCATCTTGTGGTGTTAGCATGTTGCAAGATTCGCAGTTCTTTATTTTATTCGTATCAATATACTCAAGAGGCTTGGGCATCTCCACAGAACTAAAAATTTCTTTAAGAATGCCCCAGCTCGTTGTCTTTTTAGTTATGGCGTCTTTCAAAGACGCTTTACATTTCCAGCAATCATGGAACTCGGGATTATTTATCGTTCCGCATTTTGGACACACCTTGGATTTTATTCCCATAATCCCCTCCTTTGTTCTCTGGCTTCCTTCTTCAGCTTCACGAACAGGTCTTGATACTTCACATTCGGCGAATGGCTGACCTACCACCCTGAAGATTTCTCGGATTCCCCGGATCGCCCTTTCATTCGCCCCACGCTTCTCAGCGGAAAACTAATAACGCGGAGTTGCTTCAATGCCCTGGCCTGCCGTATAGCTTATAAGCTATACGGCAACTCCCCAACCTCAGCTAATCTGGACCCGGATCTTCCGGCCAAGCGACTTGGCAACGCGCTCCAGGAACTCGACCGATGGATTCTGGATCCCACGCTCCAGCCTGGAGATATTCGCTTGCCGGGTTTTGGCGTGTCGGGCCAACTCCTGCTGGGTCATCCCAGCCTGTTTCCTTGCCCTCGCAACCTCTTCCCCGATCACTTGTTCTATTGAAAAAGTACGCTCGCGCCACTTCTTAGTGTGCGCTGTGCGCACGACACGCTTACGCTGAATGCTCATATCCATCCTCACTGGTGCCTGTGCGCAAGTCCGTCCCTGGTTTTATTTTTCTTTTAATCAACGGCAACCAGGATCGCCCCAATTTCCACAAAATGGAAATTGATAAGCATTGGGACGGCAAAGCCGGCTCACATCCTACGGGACGATAAACGGCATCGAAATCAGAGCCGCGCTTTTGCTGTATAGCTTAAAGGATATACGGCACATTCCCAACGGCTTTATTCTCTCACTCTCACGGCCTTTGTACCTTTGTACAAATACGGCAAAGCCGGAGCATTGGTTCAGCTCCGCACTCTGACCGCATGCCCCTTTTCAAGAAGGAGGTTGTTCAGGTAGACCTGCTTTCCGGTTTTGTTCGTGTAAAAAACATCCCCTAAATACCGGTCGTACTTGTCGGCTTTGACGGTCTTGATTGTAAGAGGCTCTAAAAAACCTTCGAGGGATTTTTCGACGAAGCACTTGGCTTCTTTTCCCTCCGCGCTGTCCATTTCCGGGCAGTCGATGCTCCTCAAGCGGATGTACTGGCGTGTGGTCGTATCAAAACCAAGGTCCACGACGACTCGCAGGGTGTCGCCATCCACGATCTTTTCGATCTGCGCACGGTAAACGTAAAGAGTGTCCGGGGCGTTGTTTGTCTTTTGAAGTTTGTAGAGGCCCTCCCCTGTCTTGAGAGACTCCACAAGATCACCCGCTTTAAACGATTTGCTTGTGACAGCATCAAGATGCCGGCAACAGCTGAACCCAAGATCCAAAAGAAGTTTGCCGTCCGTTGTCACCGGATCCAATATCTTATAAGCCCAAAAAGAGCCGAGCGTTGGAACGGTGAGAAGGGAGGGTGCGTTGCCGTCTGATGCCGCGGCACGCTCATCCCAGAGGAGATTCCGGACCTCGATCTCGAGGTTGCGCGAGGACCATTCCCCCTTCGCCGCCCGGTCCGCCAGCGCGAGACGCTTTTTTTCATCCGGCACCGTGATCAGCGCGCGATAGTGAGCCCAAGAAAGTGGCCGCGCGGCCACTTCCTTGAACTGTTGGGCAAAGCGAACACAACGATACAACACCGTGTCGCTGATCTTGAGGTCTTCGGTCAGCTTTTCCACCACCCGGGTATTGTAAGCCGCGCGCTCTTTCCCATCAGGAGTATGGTCACGAATGTGCCGGTCGATAAGCTGTCCGGTTTTCCAGTAAGTAAGCACTTTGGCCGCTTCGATCTTCTGCTGGCCGAGAATGAGTGTCTTCTGCACTTTATCGAGGAGGACTGAGTAGGAGGCCGTCGCAAGCTGTCTCATGATCACCGTTTCATTTGCAGGACCCACCCTCTCTTCCGTGAAACGGGATAAGGGAGTTTATTTCAACAACTGTCGCAGGACGTACTGGAGGATACCTCCATGGCGGTAGTACTCGAGCTCGATCGGAGTATCAATGCGGCAAACCGCTTCGAGAATTTTTGTTTTGCCTGCGCCGGAAACCTTGACGGTGAGGATCTTGCCGGGCTTCAGTCCCTTACTGATCCCTTCGATCGTGAAGATCTCTTCGCCGGTTATTTTAAATGTAGCGGCACTTTGGCCCTGAAAGAATTGGAGCGGCAGGATTCCCATCCCGATCAAATTGCTGCGGTGGATCCGCTCATAGCTTTCCGCGATCACAGCGCGAACCCCCAGCAGTGCGGGGCCTTTGGCCGCCCAGTCGCGTGAAGACCCGGAGCCGTATTCTTTGCCCGCCAAAATCACGAGCGGACGGTTTTCTTCCTCGTACTTCATGGCCGCGTCAAAGATCGGCATCGCGACGTCTTTTCCCTTTTCAGGGAAAAACCTCGTCATCCCGCCTTCTACGCCGGGCACGAGCAGATTCTTCAGACGGATATTCGCGAACGTTCCGCGCATCATGACTTCATGATTGCCGCGCCGCGACCCGTAAGAATTGAAATCCTTGGGCTCAATCCCCTGTTCGATCAGGTATTTTCCTGCGGGGCTCGCGGGCGCAATGGAACCGGCGGGAGAAATATGGTCGGTTGTGATCGAGTCGCCAAGCACCGCCAGCACACGGGCATTTTTGATGTCTTTGAGTTCAGAGGGCAGGGCCGGCATTTTTTTGAAATAGGGCGGGGACTTCACATAAACAGACTTTTTATCCCAGACAAAAGTATCGCCCAAAGGCGCGCCGAGGGAGCGCCAAGCCTCGTTCCCCTCAAAAGCATTGAGATAGCGCTTCCGGAACATCGCCGGATCCACGCTCTTAAGCGCTTCCCGGATCTCCGCGGAGCTCGGCCAAATATCCTTCAGAAAAACCGGTTTCCCGTTCTTTCCTTTGCCGAGGGGATCTTTTTCAAGATCGATCATGACCGTCCCCGCGATCGCGTAGGCCACGACGAGCGGCGGTGACGCGAGATAATTCGCGCGGACCTGCGAATGCACCCGCCCTTCGAAATTCCGGTTCCCGGAAAGAACAGACGCCACGACCAGATCTTTTTCCTTGATCGCTTTCGACACAGGCTCATCCAAGGGACCCGAATTCCCGATGCAGGTCATGCAGCCATACCCCACCAGATTGAATTTCAGCACTTCGAGGCAGGAAAGAAGTCCGCTCGCCGCCAGATAATCCGTCACGACCTGAGAACCCGGCGCTAGACTCGTCTTCACCCAGGGTTTTACAGTGAGACCCTTTTGCAGCGCTTTTTTCGCAAGGATCCCGGCCGCCAGCATGACGGAAGGGCTGGAGGTGTTGGTGCAGCTGGTGATAGACGCGATCACGACCGCCCCCTGTCCAAGCTCACATTTTTCGCCGCCGATCTCAAGCGGTACTTTTTTCGCAAGATCGGTTTTCTTTTTCACCGTCTCTGCAAGCAGCTTCTTAAAGGAAGGCTTTACCTCCTTGAGAGTCACACGGTCCTGCGGGCGTTTCGGTCCTGCGAGACTTGGGCCCACGCTCGCGAGGTCCAGCTCCACAGTATCTGAATAAACGATTTTTTCTTCGCCCCCTTCCCGGAAAAGCCCCTGCGCTTTCAAGTAGGTCTCGGCAAGCTTGATCTGATCCTCGCTTCGGCCTGTCAGTCTCAAAAAATTGAGCGTTTCATCATCCACCGGGAAGAATCCCGCGGTCGCGCCGTACTCGGGAGCCATATTGGCGACCACCGCGCGATCCGCAAGCGACAAGGCGCTGACACCGGACCCGAAAAACTCCACGAACTTTCCGACCACGCCCTTTTTGCGGAGCATCTGCGTGACGGTCAACACCAGATCTGTGGCTGTAACGCCTTCAGACAATTTTCCGGAGAATTTGAAACCCACCACCTCGGGGATCAACATCGAGATCGGCTGACCGAGCATGGCGGCCTCCGCTTCGATCCCGCCCACGCCCCAGCCCAAGACGCCCAAGCCGTTGATCATGGTGGTATGCGAATCGGTGCCCACAAGCGTATCCGGGTAAAGAAAGGTCTTCCCTCCTTCTTTTCTACTGAAGATTACGGGGGACAGATATTCTAGATTCACCTGATGGATGATGCCGGTCGCGGGAGGCACGACGCGGAAATTATGGAAAGCTTGCTGGCCCCATTTGAGGAATTGATAGCGTTCGAGGTTCCTCTCGAATTCTTTGGCGACATTTTTCGCGAACGCCTCAGAAGTTCCGGAAAAATCCGTTTGCACGGAGTGGTCGATCACGAGATCCACGGGCTGAAGCGGGTTGATCTTCTTGGGATCGCCGCCCATTTTGACCATCGCTTCGCGCATAGCCGCGAGATCCACGACCGCCGGCACGCCGGTGAAATCCTGCAGCAAGACACGGGCAGGCGTAAATGCGATTTCATGCTCGGCTTTGCGGGTCGGGTCCCAGGTCGCCAGCCGCTCGATGTCCTTTCGCGTAACGTTCTTGCCGTCTTCATTGCGAAGGAGGTTCTCAAGAAGCACGCGTATGGAGTAAGGCAGTCGCAGGACTTTGGCAATGCCGCATTCCTGAAGCGCGCGCAGCCGGTAGATCGTGTAGTCTTTCCCCGCGATCCGGAGCGTCACCTTGCTTCCAAAGCTATTCAAAAGACTCATTTGTAAATCCCTTTTATTTCCCTAGTTTCTTGATGATCGCCTGTCCCATTTCGTACGTTCCAACGGCCGTGGGATCATTACGGTCGTCTTTCAGATCGTAGGTCACATCTTTGCCTTCACGAATGACATCCGCCACCGCTTTTTCCAATCGCCTCGCGGCCTCCGTTTCTCCGAGGTGCTGGAGCATGAGAACGCCTGATAGGATGAGCGCGACAGGATTCACTTTATTGAGACCCTTATACTTTGGCGCAGAACCATGGGTCGCTTCAAAAAGAGCTCCGTTCATTCCGATATTGGCACCGGGAGCCACACCCAATCCACCCACAAGCCCGGCACAAAGGTCGGAGAGAATATCGCCGTAAAGATTCGGGAGGACAAGGACGTCATAAAGCTCGGGCTTTTGCACAAGCTGCATGCACATATTGTCCACGATGCGGTCCTCGAACTGGATGTCGGGATACTTTTTCGCCACTTCGCGGGCGACCTCGAGGAAAAGCCCGTCCGAGAATTTCATGATGTTCGCCTTGTGGACGGCCGTGACTTTTTTGCGCTTGTACTGCCTGGCATAATCGAACGCGAACTTCACGATGCGCTCGCTTCCCATGACAGAGATCGGCTTAATGCTCACTCCGGAGTCGGAACGGATCTTCCGCTTGGAAAGCTTTTCGATATCCGCGATCAATTCCAACGCCTCCGGGGTCCCCTTCTGAAATTCAATGCCCGCATAAAGGTCTTCGGTGTTCTCGCGCACGATCACCAGATCGATGTTTTTGTAACGTGAGCGGACGCCGTCGTAGGATTTGCAGGGCCGGAGGCACGCGTAAAGATCGAGCTCCTTGCGAAGCGCTACATTCACGGAGCGGAATCCTGTGCCAACGGGCGTCGTCAGCGGGGATTTAATAGCGACCTTGTTCTTGCGAATGGATTCCAGCACGCGGTCCGGAAGCGGAGTGCCTTCGCTTGCCATCACGTCCATTCCTGCGGTCTGAATATCCCAGTCGAACTCCACGCCTGTAGCCTCAAGGCACGCCCGGGTTGCTTCTGCCAGTTCAGGTCCGACGCCGTCGCCGGGAATCAATGTTACGCGATAGGATTTCATGTTCACCCCGTTAGAGATAGGAAGTGTTACTTAAAACACTTCCGTTATTGTTTGAAAACCGAATGAAGCCCCTTCTTTGCGTCCCCCGCCTTAACGCCAGTCAAAACAGTTGCCCGCTAATCTCTAACGGGTCAAGTGCCTCGTTTTTCAGGGTTACTGTTTCCCATGAGAATATTGCGATCCCTAGTGCCTTGGGCTATCCTTGTCTGAGATTTGATTTCTAACTGGTTGACAAGGGCTGCCCCAATTTCAACTTCGTTGAAATTGACCGGTATTGGGACTAGAATGCCTCATCCCAAAAACCAACTCATTGAAAGAGCCCGTATTTTATATGAAGAACACTCAAATTAAAAGAACGCTCTTGGAAGCGCTCAGTCGTGCCGGAAAGATCATTCGTTCGAATTTCGGCAAGGAACAGACGATCACGAAAAAAGGCGAATTCAACCTTGTAACCGAGATCGACAAAGCTTCTGAGAAGGCGGTCGTAGAGCTCATTCTGAAGCGCTTCCCCGACCATTCGATCCTGGCCGAGGAATCCCCGGCCGTCATCGGTTCCGGGTGCCGCTGGATCATCGATCCCATCGACGGGACGACGAACTTCGCGCATGGCTTCCCCATCGTCTCGGTCTCGATCGGCTTCGAGAGGGACGGGCGCCTTGAAATGGGCGGCGTGTTTGACCCCTTTCGTAAGGAGCTTTTCTTCGCTGAACGCGGCCAAGGCGCGACGCTGAACGGCAAGCGTATCCATGTTTCAAAGGTGAAAACGCTCTCGGATTCGCTCCTTGCGACCGGCTTCCCCTATGATCGGCATATTAACCCGGATGATTATCTCGGCATGCTACGCGTCTTTCTGACCCAGATCCAGGGCATACGCCGCGGGGGTTCGGCCGCAATCGACCTTTGCTACGTAGCCTGCGGCCGTTTTGACGGTTACTATGAAATGAAGCTTTCGCCGTGGGATAAGGCAGGCGGGATGATGATCGTTGAAGAAGCGGGAGGAAAGCTCACGGATTTCTCGGGCACCCCTTTAACGCTCTTGGGATTGCAGAACCTCGCCACCAATGGCTTGATCCATGCGGAAATGCTTGCGGCCCTAGCCCCGTTCAAACATCTGGGCCAACCCCTCTCCTAGGAGAAGTCCGGATGCGAAAGAAAAAACCTTCGAAGATGCCCAAGCCCCGCCACGTCTGGGCCATCAACCCAAAAACGCGTGTGGCGCCCTCCAAGAAAAGCTTCCGCGGGAAAACTGCGCAAAAGAAGGAAAAAAACTGGGTGGATGAGCTTTTTGATTAGGCTGGGTAGGGGCTAAAAACAAAAAGCGCCGGGTTTTGAGGCCCGGCGCTTTTGAAAATCTAAAAATCTGTTTACTTCTTTGCTGCTCCGCCACCGATATCCACTCCGCCATTAGGAAGCGGAAGATCTGCAGGAATCATGAAGGTGACCAACTGAACTGCACCACCAACCGTGTTCGTGAGACCATTAACCAACCCTTGCCCAACGCCGGCCCAAACATTCTTGCCTTCATTGGAATATTGATTCGGGGTGGCAAACACATCGACCCAGCCGAGAAGCGCGTTGGTCAAGCCGAACTGAAGCTTGCCAGACACTTTTTCAGCATAGCCCTTTTCTTCGGTCCACGGACTGCCCGCAAATGCCACAGGCGCGAGAAGCATGGATAGTACCACTACGAGACTCATGATCTTCTTCATTGAATTTCCTCCCTTGGTTTTTAAAGCCTTGGTATGGCGTGACCTTTGATTTTTATTGTGCCACAACTTGGCAATCTCTACAACCTTTAATATTCCAAGAAGTTATCGTCCTCCTAAGCGTTTCCTTTATCTTTTTTTATCACCTTTTATCTGCCTCTTGTCGCCCCGCCTCTGAACCGATATGATACGCCATGCGAAAAATCTTTTCTCGCGCCCCAAAACTCCGCCAGGCGCTTCTCCGATGGTATGCAAAGTATCAAAGAGACCTCCCGTGGCGACACACGCACGATCCTTACAAGATCTGGGCTTCCGAGATCATGCTCCAACAGACACAGGTCGCAACAGTCATTCCTTACTATGAACGCTGGCTCAAAAGCTTCCCGACGCTTTCTGCGCTAGCGAACGCTCCTTTGTCAAAAGCCTTGGAACTTTGGGCTGGCTTAGGCTATTACAGGCGGGTCCGAATGTTCCATGAAGCGGCCGTCTATATCCAAAGAGAGCTGCAGGGGAATATCCCCGAAACCGCTGAGAAGTTGAGAGCACTTCCAGGCATTGGTCGCTATACGGCAGGGGCGATCGCAAGCATCGCTTGGGGTGAAAAAACACCGGTCCTCGACGGAAATGTGATCCGGATCCTCACCAGGATCTTCGCCATCGCCCGACCTATCGATCGGCCCGCAACCCTGGAAAAGCTCTGGCCGATCGCGGCTTCCCTCCTCCCAGAAAAAAAACCCGGGGACCTTAATCAAGCGCTTATGGAGTTAGGGGCAACGGTCTGTTTCCCGTCCAACCCGCAATGCACCCGGTGTCCGGTAAAAAAAAGCTGCTCAGCCCATCAAAAAGGGAAGGAGCTATTTTATCCTGTTCGGTCTCAGAGAAGCGCCTATGAAAAGTTAAACATGGCGGCCTTGGTACTTCGGAATCATAAAAATGCGGTCTGGCTTGAGAAACAACCCGAAAAGGGGCGGTGGGGGGGGCTTTGGATGTTTCCGTTTTGGGCGCGAAAAAAAGAAATGCTGGAGAAACTTCCTGCTTCTTGCACGCGGCCGGTCCTGTTTTTGACCATTCCGCACGCTTTCACTAAATACAGAATCACGCTTGCGGTTTTTGAAGCGGCGTGTGAAAAGAAAACATCTTTGAATCGGCCATCAGGAAGATGGTTCCCGATCGCGAAGCTGGCCCAAACTGCTTTTCCTTCTCCCCACAGGAAAATAGCTCAGGCTCTCATCTTGCGGAATGGACCTGCCACCGCCCGAGAATCAGCGGCTCACGCCTAGAAGCGAGAAAAATTGTTATTTGTTAGATAACCGACTCAAGCCCGAGAGTCCGTTATTGGCTCATGCGGTCCGTCAACCAGGTGTCCAGGACGTCCTTCTTGAAACGCCACTGTCCCCCGATCTTCGTCGCCGGCACTTCCCCCTTTTTCAGAAGACGGTAGATCGTCACGAGATGGAATCCGAGATACTTTGCCGCTTCTTTAGGCGTCATAATCTGGGTCCGCTCCCTCCTAGGGTACTGATATTCTTGATTCTGCTCTTTTGGTTGTTCCATGCTAGTTCTCCTTGGCTATTATTGCTATTTTTGAGTTCATTATAGCTACATCATACAATACAATCTATCTCATATACTATAAATTGTCAACAGTTGCTAGTTTTTAAGCTTTTTGCTAGTTTTTGTAACCCTTTACCATTTCTACATTTACAAAAAAAATTCCCTCAAAATAAAAATATTATTGCTTGTTATTTTTATTCATTGTACTATCTACCCCTGTCCGCTTTTCAGGAAAGGTTTTCTGCGCCTGTTAGCCATTTTCAAAAATTTATAAAAAGGGAGGTTGTTCATGAAGAAAGCAAAGGTATTGCTAGCACTTGTGCTCTGTGCTTTTTTGCTAGTCCCGGTAAGCTTCGCAAAAGACACGTGGGATATGGCACAATCTGATCTTTATAAGGAAAAAGTAGGGGGTATGTTGGGTCGCGGTATTGTTAATGTCGCAACCAGCCCTGTGGATATCTTCGTTCAAACGGTAAATAAATCAAAAGAAGGACCGGCTCTTATCGGTACTTTGACGGGTATGGCCGGAGGACTTGGTTGCACGGCGCTTCGTGCCAGTTCGGGTATTGTCGACGTCGCTCTTTTCTGGGTCCCGGGATTCAACGGATTTCCTGTGGCAAAGTCTTATGACAATTGCTTAGAAGAATCTTCCGAAGTCGAGGCGCCTGCTCAAGCTCCCGTGCAAGCAATAGCGCCTATTGTCACCGATGAAGCTCCGCTCGTGACGGTCGCAGACACACCAGCAGCACCGGTCCGCAAGCACGTGACCAAGAAACATAATGCCATGGAGTACGTGAAGAAATAAAATAGATTTTCGAAATAGAAACAAAAAAAGCGCCTTGCCGATTGGCACGGCGCTTTTTTTATGTGTTGGACAATTCCAACCGGAAGTTCTACAGCCCTAGATCGCTCAGAGTAAAGATCGGCGAGTAATGGTAACTCGCGAGTGTTTCTGAAGCTCCCTCGTTTCGGTCTACGAGACAGATCGTTTTAACGATCTTTGCCCCAAGAGCTTCCACCTCTTTGATGGCTTTTAAAACCGAGCCGCCGGTCGTGATCACATCTTCAAGCATAACTACTTTATCGCCCGGCACCAAAGTTGGCCCTTCGATCATTTTCTGCATCCCGTGATCCTTGGCTTCTTTGCGGACAATAAACGCTTTGAGAGGTTTCCCGCTCTGTGAGCTGAGCACGGATACGGCGGCTGCGAGAGGGTCTGCGCCAAGCGTGGGCCCGCCAACCGCGTCGGCACCCACCGCCTGAGCCATATGAAGGATCACTTTCGCCGCGAGAAAGAGCCCCTGCGCGTCGAGCGTGACCTGTTTTCCGTCAATGTAGTACTGCGAGATCTTCCCCGAGGCTAGCTTCCGTTCCCCACGAACCACGGCCTTCTCTTGGATCTGTTTCAACAATTCTTGCTTAAGCGTCTGTTCATCCATGGTTTTATGACTCCTTTTGAACTGTTTTATCCGTGCGGCGCGGATTCACCCCTTTTAAAGCCCGTCACTGGCCGTCCACGCTCGTGATTATACTCCCTGGGAACATCCGAAGAAACCCTCAAAAATGAGAAATGAGGTCAGAACTCTAGCGGGGTGAGCCCATTTTTTCTCGGATCTTCCGCGAGAGACCTTTGATCATTTGCGCTTCAGGCTCCAAGAGTCCGCCCCGCTTGATGAGCCCCCGCAAAGTCCGAAGGATCCTCGGCAGGAGATCCGCCCCGCCTTTCTTATATCCAAGCACCTTCAGAGCCTCTTCAAAATGGGTGATCGTTACTTCGATCTCCTGTTTATTCAAGGCCCTCTCGTGAGAGATTGCTTTTGTTGCACGCCGCTCCCAAGAAAGCGCGAAAAGCACCACCATCACAGCCTGCGCGAGATTAAGCGATGGATAGGTAGGTCCGGTGGGGATGGTCATCAAATGATCGCATAAAGCGCTGTCTTCATTCGCGAGACCTTTGGATTCGCGACCAAAAACGATTCCGATCGTCTGCTGATGAGAGTTGCCGCGAACCTTCGAAACCGCTTGGGCAAAAGGAAGAAAAGTCCCGCGGTGCCCGCCCACGCGCCGCGTCGTTCCGATCACAAGCCCAAGGTCTTGGATCGCATCCTGAAGAGTGGCGTAGGCCTCTCCTTTTTTCAGGATGTCCTCCGCCGACATAGCCATCTTTTGGGCCTTCTTCCGCCAGGCCCTCGGCGGCGCCACAAGGCGAAGCTCAGTAAATCCCATGTTCTTGATAGCTCGGGCTACCGCCCCGATATTGTCCGGATTCTCAGGCGAAACAAGAATGATCGCGATCTGTTCTTTCTTCATTTTAGGATCTAAGGATCAGGCGAAAAATCGCTTTTTATTCCTTCTCCCAAACATAATCCGGAAGCTCGAATCGTTTCGTCAGGGGCGTGTCTTCACTCCACCGCACATACCATGGGAGCACGAGAATATCGTTCACGCTGGACCCGACCCGTACCGCCATGTTCGAAAAAAAACGAGGCGGATAGGTCAACAGCCACGCCTTGGGGTGAGCCTTCTTTTCCGTTTGGAATGCGGCTGAAAATTCACCGGGCGCCGTCAGGAAGTTCATCGCTCCGCGCCCCTGGATAGAAGCTATCTGCTTGAAAACATTTTCTTTTTTTATAGTTTCTCCTGTCTTCACAGTTTCTTCCGCCTTCACAGCTTCTTCTGCGAAAAGAGAGCTTCCCGCCAAAAATAAAAGCCCCGCAAGAATCAACGCCATCCTTGTCTTTCTTTTATTTCCAAAAAGGTTGATAAGGGATGCCCCGATTTCAACTCCGTTGAAATTGACGGGTATTAGGACAGCTTCGTTTCGATGGCTGGGTGTTGGAACTATCTTTTTTTCCATGTTTTATTCCCCGCTTTTTGGCCTTCGTTGATTTTTTTAAAAACAGCAAGAAAGAATCCGTCCGTCCCGGTCTCCGGCGGCCAAAGCTTGAAAAACTTCTCTCCCGCGACCCCGCTTGGAACGATCTCAAGCTCTGGATGCGCTGCCAGAAAGGCCTTGGCAACCTCTTCGTTCTCGGCAGCCTCCACCGAGCAAGTTGCGTAATACAGTCTGCCGTTTTCCGCGAGGTATGGCAAAGCTTTTTCAAGAATCGCCAGCTGTTCTTTGGGAAGCGCCTCGAACCACGAGGGGTTCAATTTCCACTTCGCATCGGGATTCCGACCGAGCGTCCCGGTCCCCGAACACGGCGCATCGACTAAAATCCTCTCAAATCCTCGCTGCGCAAGTTTGAGGTCCGCCATGCGATCCAACTCAGCGGGAAAAATATTAAAGACCCCCGCCCGCTTGGCTCGTTTTTTAAGCTCCTCCAGCTTATAAGAACGGAGGTCCGTTGCCACGATGCGCCCTTTATTCTCCATCATCGCCGCCAAGAGCAGGCTCTTTCCGCCGCCGCCCGCACAAACATCCCAAATGCTCTCTCCGGGCTGGGGATCCATCTTCTGACAGACCATCTGGCTGCCTTCATCCTGAACCTCGAACCATCCGTCACGAAAGGCTGGGGTGTCAAACACATTGCGCCGCTCCTGAAGGATCAACCCAAAATATGACATGGTTGTCTGGTTGGCCTCAACGCCGAAGCGTCGGAACATGTCCACGAGTTTTTTTCGACTGATCTTAAGTGTATTCGCGCGAAGCACGAGAAGCGGCCTTTGCTGAAAAAAACCAATAAGCCGCTCCGTTTCATGAACGCCGAACACCTCAACCCAGTGCCGGACGAGCCATAAGGGAAAAGAATAAAGAAGCGCGATCATTTCTTCCTTGGATTTCGGGCCTTCTCCTTCCGGCAGGAGATGTTCCTGCAGGGCGGCGTAGACTTTTTCGCTTTGCTTAAAGAACTCGCGAAAATCTTCCCTGCTGACAAGCCCTTCCTTCGCCGCCGCATAAAGACAAAGGTTTTCAGCCTTTTCAAGATCGCTCATGATCGGCCGAGGTTTTGCCTTTTCCACCCAGGCTTCCAGGAAACTTTTGTTGCGGAAGATCGCGTAGATCGTCTCGGAAAGAAATTTTCGATCGCGGGAGCCCACTTTTTTCCGGTTCTGATAAAAATAGCGCGCCAGCCACCGATCCGAAGGCATAGTATCTTTTTCAATGCCTTGCCAGACCTCGGTTGCCATGCGGAGCTGCGAAAAAACAAGCCGTCTTTGACTGTCTTTCATGAATTCCTTTGGGTTGGTGCCGCGTTGCATTTTACAATCACGGGTATGCGGCACAGCACTTGATTTTCATTAATAATAAAAACTGAAGACTTGGGCAGTATTGTTACTCTATACGATGCGATAGAGAACAGTATAGAAAAAAAGGCCTGATCGCAAGGACCAGGCCTTTCGCAATATCAAATAATCAAAGAGCGAAATTTTTATTGCTCGCCGGCCTTCAGGATCCTCTGGCGAATATCGGATTCCCGGTCAAAGCGGTTCTGACGGGACACGTCCAGGGTTCGCTGAGCCGAAGAAAGCTGCTGTTGAATATACGGATCGTTGTTGTTGCCACTGCGCGCGGTCTTGAAGGCATCTGTGGCGCTCCATGCATGGTTGGCGATAAGAGGCCCTAGACCGACCCAAAAAAGACCTCCGGTGGTTAAGGTCGCAAGAAGGATCGTGGTGGTGACGGCAGCGACTTCGATGCCCGCCATGATCTTCGTCTTGGTAGCTCCGATCTCTCCATTCAGGGCCTGCCCGGTGGTCGGCAAGAGCAGGGAAGCTCCGAATTGTTTGCCACCCAACGCAAACGCTGAAGGTGACAAAGACGCGAAAACCATCAAAAAAGCGATAAGATAAGAGAGGATCTTTTTCATAGGCATTCTCCTTAAATTTCAATTTTCTTCCCCTTAATCTAACGGCTTCCCGGGGAAAATCTTTACCCCGTTAGAGGCTCAAATTACAGGAAAAGAATGGCTTTGCACGGAGCGATCCATCCATAAAAGCACATAGGCTCCGTTTGTTTAAGCCTCTAACGGGGTGAACCCTTGCCTATGACTTCGATACGTTCTCCGCGCTCCAGTTCGAAAGAACTTCGGCAAAAAGCCGTACACCAAAACCGTTTGCGCCTTTCGGACAGTCAAAGTTATTCGCCGTACAATTGGCCGTCCCGGCGATATCCAGATGGACCCACGGCGTTTTCTCCGGCACAAATTCTTTGAGGAACATTGTTGCCGTGATCGTCCCGGCATAACCATCACCCGTATTCTTGAGGTCCGAGTGATGCGACTTGATGCAATCCCCGTATTCTTCCCAAAGAGGGAGCTGCCAGCACCGCTCTCCGACCTTTTCCCCTGCTTTTTGAACCGCGTCGATCAGCTTTTGATCCGTCCCAAGGATCCCGCAGGTTTTATCTCCGAACGTGTGGTGACACATCCCCGTCAACGTGGCTGCGTCGATGATCGCCATCGGCTTGAACTCCGCACAATAGGACAAAGCATCCGCCAGGATAAGCCGCCCCTCGGCGTCGGTATTCATGACTTCCACCGTTTTCCCGTTGTACATCCGGATGATGTCCCCGGGGCGTTGCGGATCTGCTGCGACATTATTTTCTACGGAGGGCGCAAGAGCTACGACATGAAGCGGCAACTTTAGATCCGCCACAAGCCCCATCGTTGCGATCACGGCGATCGCGCCGGACTTATCGTATTTCATTTCTTCCATGCCCTTCGAAGGCTTAATGGAAATGCCGCCGGTATCAAAAGTCACGCCCTTACCGACGAGACAGACCGTTCCCTGGTCTTTATATTCTTTTCCGTATTCCATGATGATCAGGACCGGGGGCGTCACGCTCCCCTGGTTGACGGCCAGGATCCCGTTCATTCCGAGCTTCTTGAGCTCGGCAAGCTCCAGAACCTTACAGGAGATTTTTTTCTCAACCGAAAGCTTCTTCGCTTCACGCGCAAGCCTCGGCGGGTTCATCACATTCCCTGGTTCGTTGTTCAAATCGCGGGCTAAAAGAACCGCGTTCGCGATCTTCTCGGAACGAACCATTGCCGGGCGAAGCCCTGAAACAAACTCCTTCTTCTCCGTAACAAGCTCTACAGATTCAGGGGCCGTCGGTGGATCGTCTTTTTTCTTTGTCTTATACTGAGTGAAGCGGTACGAGGCCAAGAAGGAGATCTCTGTCAGGATCTTTGCTGTTTCTTCCGCCGGGAGCTCCTCCGTCAGAAAAGAATCCAAAAGCACGCGGACTTTCACGGCCTTCCGGCTGCTCGCAAGACCGATCAGAGTCCCCACGGCTTTTCTTAAAGCGGCTGCTTTAAACTCTTTTTTCTCGCCCAGTCCCAACAACAGCATTTCCGGCGCCTGGCGATATCCAGCCTGATACGAACTGAAAACTTCGCCGGTTTTTCCTTCAAAACGTTTTTTGGAAATGGCCGCCTCAGCCGCTTTCGCGAAAAGAGGATCGATCTTCTTAAGCGCCTTCAGATCATTCTCCCCTTTGAAATAGCCCGCTACAAAAAGGTCCGCCTTCGCGGCTGACCAGGTCAAACCCACTAATGAAACTTTCATGATCGTCCCCCCGTTAGAGTCTTGAATAGCTTCTCAAAACTTTGAGTTAAAGTTTACGCAATATATCGTCAAAACCCCATCATGGGTCCTTTAAGACTCTAACGGGGCAAGCCCTTAAAGAGATTAGGATTACTTACAGAAAAATAGTTTGATCGCGATGGCCACTAAAAATACGGCGAAAAACCGCTGGAGCAAGATGGCATCAAGCTTAAGGGACAGCTTCGTCCCAAGCCACGCGCCTAGTACGCTGAAAACTCCGAGAATGACCGCCGCTTTCCAGTCCACCATCCCGGCTTTGCCATGAAAGATCGCTCCGGAAAGCGCCGTAAAAATAATAATTAGAAGCGATGTCCCTACCGCGCGATGGATGTCGAACCCTTTGAGTAGCATCAGAAGCGGTACGAAGATCGTTCCTCCGCCGACCCCGAAGAGCCCTCCGAGAAAGCCACCGAGAATCCCAATCGCTGCAGTTGCAAAATCCATGAACTTTATCTCCAGCAATGCTGGTAAGGCGAAAGGTGTACAGCGAAAAAAAACTTTGTATTTTAAGCGTAACGCCGTACTCCGTACGCCTTACGTGTCAATGTCCCGCCCGATCGAGCGCCAGATTTACGAGCCGGTCGACATGTTTGATCTTCGGATGTTCGCGCGGCACATGGAAATAGGTAACCCGTTTGAATTTCTTTTCCAGCGCCTTGACTTGCATAAAGAACGGCTTGAGATGCTCTGCCTTGAGCCTATAAATGCCGGAGAGTTGGCGCGCGACAAGCTCGCTGTCTAAAAAATAGTCTGCTTCGGAGATACTTAATTCTGCCGCAAGCGTCAGTCCTCGAACCACCGCGGTATATTCCGCAACATTGTTGGTCGCCTCACCGATCGTTTCGCCATGATCGGTCAGCTTGTTGTCCTTCTCATCGCAGACCAGCACGCCGATCGCTGCCGGGCCAGGGTTGCCGCGAGCTCCCCCATCGGAATAGATCTTACCCTTGGTGGTCTTCGCTGGAGTTTCTTTCATAAATCAACGGCGCAACGCTCAACGCTCAACGCACAACGAAAGTAATTACGACGCATTGGTTTTTCCGTTGCCCGTTGCCCGTTGCGCGTTGTGCGCACCTTTGTGATGAGCTTCTAGGGATTCCACTTCTTTCTGAAGTTCACGAACGCGGTTCTTGAGCTCTCTCACAGGATCCGGAAGATCGCCATGCTCAAGATCGACTTCTTCAACTTTTTTGCCGTCGATACGAACGATTTCAGCCGGGACACCGACCACGGTGCAATGATCCGGCACCGAGTGGATCACGACCGATCCGCCGCCGATCTTCACATGGTTCCCGATCTTGATATTTCCGAGCACTTTGGCACCCACGCCCACCACCACGTTATGCCCAAGCGTTGGATGGCGTTTGCCGCGATCTTTCCCCGTTCCGCCGAGCGTTACGCCCTGATAGATCGTTACATTCTCACCGATCTCGGTTGTCTCACCGATCACGACCCCCATGCCATGATCAATGAAAAATCCTGGGGCGATCTTCGCTCCGGGGTGGATCTCGACTCCCGTCAGAAACCGTGCAATCTGGGAGATGAGCCGCGGGATGAAAGGGATATGCAATTGATAGAGGACATGCGCGAACCGGTAGCAAAGCACGGCGTGAAGCCCGGAATAGAGAAAAATGACTTCCAGTGCTCCAAACGGTGTCCGGGCAGCGGGATCGCGCTCAAAGCAGGCTTTAAAGTCGCGGTAGATGGAATAGAAAGGGTTGTGGTTCATATGGCGGGTATTATACCCGCGCAACGCTCAACGTACAACGCGCAACGTAAAAACCTCTGGGAATGATACCATTGATCGTTACCCCCTGTGTGCAAGCGGGGCGGTAAAGAT
>JBAXGK010000015.1:0-17737 GCA_037139435.1 Candidatus Omnitrophota bacterium
CACCAACACTGCGGCCTCTTAAACCCAAGATTCAACACTTAATACGAAAGAACCGGGTGTTTTTATAATGGCGGCGATCATGCATCTCTTTGTCGCGCTTTTTCGGGGAAAGGGTGGCTATGCGGGCACTTTTAATGTTTTTGCCTATAGCTGCGTTACCGAGTTATGGCTTATTTTTGTGGCGACCCTGGCAGGTTCTTTGATAAACCTCTTTTTATCGCAGGCCGGATTTTTGCCTGCCAATGTAAAGTCTGTTATCGGGATCATTTTACTTTTTTCGGTGCCCGTTATTTTGCTGGCAGGTTTGCTGTGGATGGCTCTCGTTCTCGTTGTGGGATATATGCGCGTTCACAAGATGGGCGTTTTGAGGGCCATGAGCGCATTTTTGTTTCCCGTAGTTCTTTTTGGGGCTATTCAGTATGCCGTGAATAAAAAAGAGAAAGAAAATACCATGCAGCATGCTGTGGAAGGAGATACGCTGGAGAGCATCGCTGGTTCTTTAGAGAGAGTAAAGCGAAGAGAGATAACGGGACACGAGGATATGGCAAGATCTGGCATCATGATGATTACCGCCGCGTGTCGGCGTTATTTAAAAGCGGAAGGAAAATACCCGTCATCTCTTAAAGATTTGGCTAATGCAACGACTTTTTACATTTTACCCAGTATTGCAAGAGCCACTGCTCCTTTTGCAGCTGACAATGGCTACTACTATGTTTATGAATCTCTCGACAAGGACCATTTTACTTTATTTGCACGCCCCGCAGAGCGTAATGTCCCGGGGGGCAAAATATTTTTCATGGATCAGAGCGAAGTTTTAAGGTCGGACGGACCTTCTGGCCCACCAGACGAAGCGGAGAAAGAATCATCGGCGCCGGAGGCCATTAAGGCGAAAATCTGATGGCCGTGTACCGTACAGCGCTCAGCTCAGACTATCGGTTTGCGTCATACGGCGACGCTATGTCCATCGCGTGATTTGGAAAGCCGTCCTTTAGGATGGCGATGCACTTATCCTCGATGGATAAGTACCGCACCGTGACTTTTCAAGGAAGGCCGTCTACGGTGCGGCTATGTTTATTGCCTAGCGAAGGTCCTTGAGGAGTTTGTTTTCAGGCAGCCTTTGAAGAGCGCGTTCAAAGGCGAGAAGCGATCCCCGCAATTTCTCAAGCTCCGGAGTTTCTGCGGCTGGGACGTTGTTTGTTCCCGCTTTTTCCATTTGCTCGATCACGAACCCAACTGTCATATCGCCTACGTCGCGAGCGGGTTGGTAGCGGCGATCCCGTACACTTTCGCCTTGAGATGTTGTCAGGATATTAGCCTCCGTCAGACGGAAAAGCAGATCCCGCGTCAGACGCACCGGCATTTCGAGCTGTGCCGCGATCTCCTCCGCAGAAAGAGGCGGGAGCCCCCCGGAAAAACGCGACACGCAGACCTGCGCGATCCTAAGCGACAGAAGCTTGCGGATCTCATAGCTTGCGCTCAGGCAGTCCTCTTCAAATTCAAAGGTTTGTTCATTCTGGTGTGAGAAGGCGAGTTCCGCGCCGTAGAGCACAATGCGCCAGCTCATCTGAAGCCATATCAAAAAAAGAGGCAAGGCTGCGAAACTTCCATAAATAGCGCCCGCGCTTGAAACCCCGACCTGGAAACGGATATAAACCCACTGAACCATCTGATACAGAACGCCCGCGACAATGCCGCCGAGAAGAGCCGATTTAAAATGGATCTTTCCGTTGGGCATCGCGATGTAAAGATATGTCAGGAGCCCCCCAAACACTAAAAAGGAAAGGATCTTCAGCCCCATCATCATGAGCGGGGCCACGGTGCCAAGAAAAGCGATCTTCTGCGTGATGGCCGTGACCTGGCTTGCCGCAAAGACGGTTGCGCTGGTCGCCACGATATACAGAACGGGCACGATCAGCATGAGCGAGAGGTAGTCGGTGAATTTCCGGCCCAAGCTCCGCTGCTTTTTAATACCCCAAATATCATTAAACGACGATTCGATATTGCCAAGGACCTGGATCACGGACCAAACGAGAAGCGCCACGCCAACGCCCGCGACCACCCCGCCTTTCGTGTTGTCCAGCATGGTTTCCGCGAAAGTCATGATTCGTGAGAGGACCTCTTGCTGGCCCTGCATGGCCTCGAATAGCTTTTCGCGTAAAAGCTTGTCGAGGCCGAACCCTTTGGCGATCCCGAAGGACATCGCGAGGACCGGAACGATGGAAAGGAGTGAAAAGAACGTGAGGGCGGAAGCCCGAAGCGAGCACATGTCACTTGAGAATTGGCTGAAGGAGAGTAAAAAGATACGCAGCAGCCGGACGCATTTGCCGCGCAGCCCCCTGGCTTCCCGGGCCCGGATGCGCCAGATGTCTTGCTTTAAAAATTTCCGCATCTTTTTAATCATGACGGATTGTACCATAGGGCCGTTCGGTCCAAGAAATTCAAAAAACGCTTGTTGAAGTGTTTGCCTTCAATTTTTCAGTTACGAAAAGAAGATGCCAGCGTACAATACCAACCTTAAAGCAGGCCGCTGTTTCGTGCCGCAGAGGGATGCAATTTTTCAAGAGTGAAGGATGGAGGGAAGGACTGGTGGGGATGGAAACGCTTTTTTCAATAGCCGCATTGGTGCTGGTTGGCATTATCGCAAAATTTATTGTTCCCTATGTTTTGACTTTTTTAAGTTTGCCCGGGAGGCTTATGGTTTCCCAAGATGCGTTAGGGAAGTGCGGCCAATCCAGGTTTATTTTGGGGGCTCTGGTGACAACCCTTTTACAAGCGTACGTCTACCTTGCTTACACCACTTTTGTTGTGAGCGGGGCGGTATCGGCGATGCGCAGGCATGAAGTCAGTTTTGTTGTGCTGTTCGCAGCTTTTTTTGCGGTGATCATCCCTTTGGGAGCTGCTCACCGAGATGTTAAAGCGCGTTTGGAGGCAGCGAAGCGTTTGCGCACAAGAGATTTGAATGAATCCGTACAGAACAAGGCCAATGAACACGAAAGAAAACTTGATGTGACGGTCCGCGCATCTTCGGTGACGTTTGTCTTGGCCGTGATCGCTTTTTTTGTTTTTGCTTTTATCCCAAGAGTCATGGTGATGACCTATCCTTGGGCAATTTTTATCTCATAAGTCTTAGGCATTCATCCCGGCAAGCCATGTCCGAATGTCGAGCCGCGATTTTGCAACGATTGTTCATTAAACGCGAGCCTTTTTAAAATGATGATGAGGGATGGGAGAACATGACGAAAAAGTTTGGTTTTAAGCTGGAAAAAGTGGATAAAAAATGTAATGCGCGGGTCGGAAAGGTGACGACGGCGCACGGAACCTTCGAGACGCCGGTCTTCATGCCGGTGGGAACTCAAGGGACGGTTAAGGCCGTGATGCCGCGCGATCTAAAAGAGGCGGGGTCGGAGATCATTCTTTCGAATGCCTACCACCTTTATATTCGTCCGGGCCTGGAGGTCATCCAAAAACTCAAGGGGCTTCATAAATTCATGGCCTGGGACCGGCCGATCTTGACCGATAGTGGCGGGTATCAAGTGTTCTCCCTTAGTAAACTGCGGAGCATCACCGAGGAAGGAGTGAAGTTCAATTCCTACTTCGACGGGCGGGAGATATTCCTCACGCCCGAAAAGGTGATGGAGATCCAGCAGGTGCTCGGGAGCGATATTGCCATGATCTTCGATGAATGTCCTGCCGCGAGTAAGGATAAACCCTCGATCGAAAAGGCCGTTAATATAACCCTGCGGTGGTCGGTGAGGGCCAAGAAAGTTCACAACCTCAAGTCGCAAGCGCTCTTTGGCATTATTCAAGGCGGGACGTTCAAAGATCTCCGAAGGGAGTCGCTTGAGCGAACCGTGGAGATCGGTTTTGACGGCTATGCGCTCGGGGGCCTCAGTGTGGGCGAACCTAAACCCGAGATGCTTGAGGCCCTCACGGATATTTTACCGAGGATGCCCGCGGATAAGCCGCGTTATCTCATGGGGGTGGGCACCCCGGTGGATTTTTTCGAAGCCGTGGAGCGCGGGGCGGATATGTTCGATTGCGTGAATCCGACGCGCTACGGCCGGAACGGGACGGCGTTCACAAGTGATGGACTCGTGGTGCTCCGGAACACGCGCTATAAGGAAGACACCCATCCAATCCAAAGGGATTGCGACTGTTATGCCTGTAAGAACTTCTCCCGGGCGTATTTGCGGCATCTGGTGAATAGTCATGAGATCTTGGGCGCTGAATTGATTACCTTGCATAATATCCATTTTTTTGTAAACTTAGTGAAGTCGATGCGGGAAAAGATACGGAAAAGTCAGTTCCTGCAGTTCAAAAAGCAATTTTTAAACCGTTTTGATCCACACACAAGATAAAGAGAGGTTTTATGTTCGAATCTATCGCATACGCAGCTCAAGCCGCTGAAGCCGTTGTAGAAGGTACCCCGAAGGTCAATCCCTTAGTGCAGTTCATGCCCATTATTCTCATGTTCGCGATCTTTTATTTTCTCCTGATCCGACCCCAGCAGAAAAAGGCGAAGGATCTTCAGACCATGGTCGGCGGGATTAAGAAGGGGGACAAAATTGTCACCACGGGCGGTATCCTCGGAACCGTTTCAAGTATCCAGGACGATTATGTGGTTCTTACGGTGGGCGAGTCAGACACCAAAATCGAGATTCTTAAAAGCGCGATCGCCGGATTGCGGGCCTGATAAATCCAAACCATTCTTTTTAATAAGCGTGACCTCCCCCTTTTGTAAAGGGGGATAGAGGGGGATTTAAAAATCTCCCCTAGCCCCTCTTTTAGAAAGAGGGGAATCAAGTCAAACTTTAGCAAAAAGTATATTGGAGATTACACATGGACAAATATTATAAGTGGAAAGTACTGCTCATTATTGGCCTCGTCGTCTTTTCTCTGTGGAAAGCCTATCCTCTGGATAAGAAGATCAATCTGGGTCTCGATCTCCAGGGCGGTATCCAACTGGTTCTCCAAGTCGATATGGATAAGGTGCCGGAGGAAGCGCGCAAGGACGTGACCGCACGTGTGGCAGAGATCATCCGTAATCGTATCGATGAGTTCGGCGTCAAGGAACCGGAGATCACGACCCAGGGCAAGAATCAGGTCGTCGTGAAACTTCCGGGTGTGACGGACCGGGAACGCGCGAAGGAAATCGCCGGGAAAGCGGCTCATTTGGAGTTCAAGATCGTGTCGGAAGATACGGATCTGATCCAGAAGGCGGATGCCGGGACGATCCCTCCGGGATTTGAATATAAAAAGGTCAAAGGAAGCCCGAACGAAGAAATGGTGCTGCTTGCATTGCTGCCGGTGTTGACCGGGGAGCATTTGACGACCGCCTCTGTCGGTTTCGACCAGTACGGTTCGGCAATCGTTCAGCTGACGCTCGACCGTGAAGGCGGGAAGACCTTTGACAAGGTGACTTTCCAGAATATCGGTAAGCGTCTTGCGATCGTGATGGACGGCCAGGTTTATTCCGCACCGGTAATCCGTGACAGGATCCCGAACGGCAAGGCTCAGATCTCCGGGAATTTTAAGGCCTCGGAAGCAAGCGATCTAGCGCTGGTGCTTCGTGCCGGTGCCTTGCCAGCGCCTGTGTCGGTTGTGGAAGAAAGAACGATTGGACCGAGTCTCGGTAAAGACTCCATCGACAGCGGTATCCGTGCCGCATTGTTCGGCGTCCTTTTTGTCGTGGTGTTTATGCCCGTCTACTATCTTTTCTGTGGCTGGGTCGCCAATCTTGGATTGCTTGTTTATATCATTATCGTGGCCGGGTCCATGGCGGCTTTCGGGTCAACTTTGACCTTGCCGGGTATTGCGGGTTTTATTTTGTCCGTAGGTATGGCGGTGGACGCGAACATTTTGATCTTTGAAAGAATGAGAGAAGAGGCCGAGACAGGGAAGACGGCACGGGCTGTGATCTCAGCGGGTTATCATCGCGCGCTTTCAGCTATTTTGGATTCGAACGTAACGACACTGATCACCTCCGTTCTGCTTTTTATCTTCGGGACGGGACCGATCCAGGGTTTTGCCGTGACACTCTCCATCGGTATTGTTGCGAGCATGTTTTCGTCGATCTTTGTAACTCGTGTGATCTTCGATTACTTGGCGAAAAGAAATCCGAACATGAGTTTCAAGATGCTGCATCTGTTTAATAAACCCAATATTGCCTTCCTGAGAAAGCGTCGCTGGGCGTATGTGTTTTCCGGGCTTTGCCTTGTGCTTGGGATCTTTGCTTTTACGATGCGCGGTGGCCAGAATTATGGCGTGGAATTCACGGGAGGGACGCTCGTCCAGGTGGGTTTTAAAGAGGATGTGGATCAGGCGAAGTTTAGGGATGAACTTGCTAAACAGGGATTCAAGGCTTTCACGCTTCAGCGTTTTGGGGATGTGAATTTGCATCAGTACATTGTTAAAATGGCTGAGGGAAATCCCACGAAGGTTGGGGCGGCGGCGGAAGCTACGGTGGGGAAAGATGCTTTTGATATCCTTAAGGTGGATCAGGTCGGTCCTTCGGTGAGCGGCAGTCTGCGTGACAAAGCTCTTTGGGCGATCATCTGGTCATGGCTTGGGATTCTGATCTATCTGGCATGGCGGTTTGAATGGAAGCTTGCGGCTGCAGCGGTCGTGGGTCTTGTGCATGACACGATCTTTACCGTGGGTTTTTATGCGCTGAGCGGGCGTGAGATCAACCTCGCGACTATCGCGGCTATCCTGACCATTATCGGTTATTCGGTTAATGACACGATCATCACGTTCGATCGTATCCGTGATAATGTGAAACTGATGCGGAAGACCCCGTTTGCTGACGTGGTCGATCTCAGCATCAACCAGACGCTCAGCCGTACGGTGTTGACCGTCATGACCGTGCTTTTGACCTCGCTTTCCCTCTTTTTCTTCGGCGGTGCAGCGATCGCGGATTTTGCTTTCATCCTGATCATCGGGTTCGCGGTGGGGACTTATTCGTCGATCTTTGTGTCCTCAGCTTTTGCCGTGGCGTGGAAAGCTCATAAATAAGTGTTGAGTAGTAAGCGGTAAGAATTTAAAGGGGACAGGCTACTTTATAGAGGAAAGTAGCCTGTCCCCTTTTCCTTAAAGGAAAAAGTGAAAAAAAAAAGCGCTGACTTTTCTCCCGCCTTCCGTAAACTCCTCGCCAAGCGCGGTTTTACAGACGATTCCGCAATCGAGGCTTTTCTTTTTTCCGATCTTTCCTCGCTTCACGATCCTTTTCTGATGAAAAATATGGCGGAGGTCAAAGCCCGCCTCGAAAAAGCCGTTCATTCCCACGAGAAGATCCTGATCCATGGCGACTACGATGTCGATGGGATCACGGGGGTCGCCGTCCTGGCGCTGACGCTTGAAAAACTTGGCGGGGAATACACGACCTTTCTGCCGGAACGCGAACGTGATGGCTATGGCGTGAGCGGAGCCGCGATCCATAAGGCCAAGGAACAGGGCGTAGGTCTCATCGTGACAGTCGATTGCGGGATCACGGCAAAAAAAGAGATCGAGATCGCCCGCGCTCATGGCATGGATGTGATCGTGATCGACCATCATCGTTTGCCGGCCGAGGGTCTTCCTAACACGCATCTCATTTTGAATCCGCTCCAGGAAGATTGTCCTTATTCCTTTAAAGACCTTTCCGCAGCAGGACTGGCATTCAAATTAAGCCAAGCTTTGGTCGGTGACGCGGCGTTTGAGTATCTGGATCTTGTGGCGCTTTCCACGATTAGCGATATCGCGCCGCTTACAGGTGAGAACCGTATTCTTGTAAAAAAGGGGCTGGCGATGCTTTCCGAGCGGAAAAATGTGGGTATCCGTGCCCTGTCGGAGGTTGCCAAAATGAAGGCGTCTCAGGTGAATACCGGCCACGTCGGGTTCATCCTCGGCCCGAGGTTGAATGCGGCGGGAAGGATGAGCTCTGCGGACACGGCGCTTCAACTCTTGCTAACAAAAGTCCCCCGCGAAGCGGAGAGCCTCGCGAAGATCCTGGATGAAGAGAATAAGGCCCGTCAGAAGATGGAGCGTGAGACTACTCAGGAAGCAATGCGTAAGGTCGAACAGACGGTGAATTTTAATCGCGAACGCGTGATCGTCGTGGAGGGGCAGGGTTGGCATCGGGGCGTGATCGGGATCGTGGCCTCAAGACTTGTAGAAAAATTTGAGCGTCCGGCGATCGTGATCTCGGTGGAAGATGGCGAGGGGCGCGGGTCGGGCCGCTCCATCAAAAGCTTTCATCTCTTTAACGCGCTTTCCTCCTGCGAAGCGGTTCTCGAAGGGTTCGGAGGGCACGCGCAAGCGGCCGGGCTTACGATCACTGAAAAAAATATTCCACGTTTGCGCGAGAAGATCAACGCCTTCGCGCTTGAGCATCTCCCGGTTGAAGAATTGAAGCGACATGTGGCGGTGGATATGGAACTTAATCTCAATGAATTGACGAGTCATTTTCTTGAGGAGCTGGAGCTTTTGGAACCGCACGGGATGGGGAACCCGCGGCCGGTCTTTCAAAGCGACGATCTTCAGTTAAGGTCAAAGCCGCGTCGGCTTTACGGTGAGATTTATGAGGTAGTGCTGACAGACGGCTCCCAGAACTATCAAGCCAATCTTAATGAAAAGCAGATGCTTCTTTGCGCGACTTCCGGCGCCACGACGCGTTTTGAATCAGCCTACTCTCTGAAGACAAAGCAGTGGAACGGCATGAAGACACTCGTCTTATCCGTGAAAGAATTCAGGGAGAAGCTTACTTCGCCTTCTTAAGCCGCTGTAGGAGCGACGTAAGAGCGACGGGAAGGGGCTTTTTTGACTTTCCCAGCCTTCAAACAGCTCACGCAGACATTGATACGGCGCACTGTTCCGTTCAAAAAGACGGCTTTCACCTTCTGAATGTTCGGAAAGAAACGGCGACGCGTAATGCCGGAGATCTTCTTACCGATACCCCCGGTTTTTTTCGCGAGACCGCGACGCACGATCGAATTGCCCGTTAAAGGCTTCTTTTTGCAGATGGCACATGTTCTCATAGGTCGGTTATTATAGTGAGGAGATGTTTCTTGGCAAGCTGTTTTTTCTGATATATAATTTCCCTGCTGCAATCTTAATTCGAACCTATTTCATCCAACAAGCGAAGAAGGAGTTCATCATGGCAAAAGCAACGACGAAATGCTGCGCGAGCACCGGGACAAGCACTTGCGATAAAACCACCGATTTTCAATTCTACGCCCCTCAGGCCAAAAAGGTCGAGCTCGGCGGTTGTTTCAATAGCTGGAAAGCGGACAAAAACCCTCTCAAAAAAGATGCGGCGGGGAATTGGAAAACGTCCTTGAAGCTCAAGGCCGGACGCTATCAGTATCGCTACCTCGTGGACGGGATCTGGCAGAACGCGCAGGAGCCGGTCGAATGCGTTCCGAACGCCTTCGGTAGCTGGAATTGCGTTGTTGAAGTCGCGAAGTAAGCCGACGCGTTTCTAGTTTCCCTTGAAGATCCTTTTCATCAGTTCCGAAATGGCCCCCTTCGCCAAGACAGGGGGCCTTGGGGATGTTGTCGGTTCTCTCGCCGGAGCGGTTCGCGCCTTGGGCCATGAAGTCTCGGTCTTCCTGCCGCGCTATCGCTCGATCGACGTCCAACAGTGGGGGCTCGAAACCGCGATCGATTATTTCGAACTGATCGTCGGGAATCAGCTGGAAGCCACGCGCGTCTTCACGAAAAAACTTCCTGATGGGGTCAAGGTCTATTTCATCGAGCATCCCGATTATTTTATGCGCGAGGAGCTTTACGGGACGCTCGTGGGGGACTATCAGGACAACGACCGTCGCTTCACCTATTTCCAGAGGGCCGCACTGAAAGCCGCCGAGAAATTAAAACTGGCTCCGGACATTGTCCATTGCCACGATTGGCAGACCGGTCTTGTGCCGGTGTATCTCAAGACCATGGAAACGAGCTACGCGCCTTTCCATAAAGCACGGAGCGTTTTCACGATCCATAATCTTGCCTACCAGGGGAATTTCCCCCCGGACTCTTTTCCCGCCACCGGTTTTAGCTGGGATTTTTATAAGTCCGACTTCCTGGAATATTATGGTAAGTTCAGTTTTATGAAAGGCGGTCTGGTGTTCGCGGATGCCGTAACGACGGTGAGTGAGCGCTATAGCCGCGAGATCCAGACCAAGGAATTTGGATGCGGGATGGAGGGGGTCATCGATGCGCGCAAGGACAGCGTGACGGGGATCATCAATGGGATCGATCCAAAGGATTGGGATCCGGCGACTGACCCGGACATTGACGCGAAGTACGATCTGAAAGACCTCTCCGGGAAAAAAAATAATAAGGCAGCGCTCCAGAAGGAGAACGGTTTTAAGGTCGACCCGAATATCCCTCTCCTGGGGTTTGTGGCGCGTCTCGTGGATCAAAAGGGATTGAATATTTTACTTCCGGTGCTGGAACAACTTTCCCAGCAGCAGGACGTCCAAATGGTGTTGCTCGGGACCGGCGAAGACCAGTACCATCAGATCCTTCGCGACCTCGCGAAGAAAAACAAAAAGTGGTTCGGGGTGCACATCATGTTCGACCCGAAGATGGCCAAAAAGATCTACGCGGGTTCCGACATGGTGCTTATCCCTTCGTATTATGAGCCCTGCGGGTTGGGTCAGATCATTGCCTTGCGTTATGGCACCATTCCGATCGTTCGCGCGACCGGCGGGTTGGCAGATACTATCCAGAACTTTGAGCCAACGTCGCAGCAGGGGAATGGATTTATTTTTGAGGATTACACCAGTGATGCGCTCCACGCGGCCATGCTGCGTGCGGTGAAGACCTTCAAGCAAGAAAAGCTTTGGAAGTCTCTTGTGAAGAACGCGATGGAAAGTGATTTTTCATGGGATGCTTCGGCTAAGAAATACGAAAAACTTTACGAGACCGTGAAGCGGCGTCCTTTCAAACTCGAGAAAAACTAAAAACATCCTCCGGAAGTTCCTCCGGACCTTCAATTCAAGAGAAACGCTATGCATAAAATCATTGTTTTCCCAGGAGACGGGATTGGACCGGAAGTGACCGCTCAAGCGATGCGGGTTCTTGCGAGGGTTGCAGCTATTTCAAGTCTCAAATTCGAGATTACAGAGCTTCTGGCCGGTGGCGCATCAATCGATCAACACGGTATTCCCCTAACGCCCGAAGCGCTTCTCGCGGCGCAAAAGTCGGAGGCGGTGTTTCTAGGCGCCGTGGGGGGGCCCCAGTGGGATAATCTGCCTTCTGATAAAAGGCCTGAAAAAGGGTTGCTCGGGCTGCGTAAAGGACTCAATGCCTTCGCGAATCTTCGTCCTGTAAAAATGTTTCCTCAGCTTGAGTCGCGTTCTCCGCTCAAGCAGGAGATCGTTCAGGGTCTTGATTTTCTCATTCTAAGAGAGCTTGTGAGCGGGGTCTATTTCGGAACGCCGCGCGGGATCGAAAAACTTCCGAATGGGGAAGAGCGCGGGTTCAATACCATGGCCTACACGACGTCTGAGATCAAGAGGATCGCAAAAATGGCTTTCGAGCTCTCCCGTAAGCGACGGAAAAAAGTCACCTCGGTGGATAAAGCGAATGTGCTCGAGGTGAGCCAGCTTTGGCGCAAAGTCGTGATCGAAGTCTCGAAAGATTATCCGGATGTGGAGCTCAATCACCGCTATGTGGATGATTGCGCGATGCAGCTCATCCGCGAGCCCAAGCAATTTGACGTCATCGTGACGAGCAATTTATTCGGGGACATTTTGAGCGATGAGTCCGCCATGCTGACAGGATCAATCGGAATGCTGCCCTCGGCCTCCGTCGGAGACAAAGTGGCTATGTATGAGCCCGTGCACGGTTCGGCGCCGGATATCGCAGGGAAAGATATGGGGAATCCCCTGGCCACGATCCTTTCGGTCGCGATGATGCTGGAATACAGCTTTCATCAATCTCAGGCGGCTAGAACGGTGGAGCGGGCCGTGGAGCAGGTGCTAGAGGACGGTTTTCGCACGGCAGATATTTATGCGGAAGGTACGACAAAGGTCGGTTGCTCGAAAATGGGTGATCTCGTGGTGGAAAGACTTCGTTAATCCAATTAAGGAGTGAAATTTTTATGAAGAAAAATTTGAAAATCGCGATCCTTGGTGTTACGGGTGCTGTCGGGCAGGAACTTTTGGCCATCCTTGAAGAAAGGAAGTTCCCGTTCGCCGAACTCAAGATGCTCGCGTCTGGGCGTTCCGCTGGGAAGAAGATGCAGTTCATGGGAAAGACGTACAATATTGAGGAAGCAACCCCGGACTCCTTTAAAGGGATCGATCTCGTGCTGGCGAGTGCCGGCGGCTCGATCTCCAAAGCGCTTGCCCCCTATGCGGTGAAGGCCGGAGCGCTTGTGGTGGATAACACCAGCGCGTTTCGCATGGACCCGGAAGTGCCGCTTGTGGTTCCTGAGATCAATCCCGGGGATATTGCGACGCACAAGGGAATCATCGCGAATCCGAACTGCTCCACCATCATCGCTCTTGTCCCTCTTTGGCCGATCCACAAGGTCGCGAAGATCAAGCGTTTCATCGCGGCGACCTACCAGGCCGCGAGCGGCGCCGGCGCGAAGGCGATGGAAGAGCTCCAATTGCAGGCCCAGGATTTTCTTGCAGGCCGGCCCGTCCAGAAAAATGTCCTGCCGCATCAGATCGCGTTCAACGTGTTTTCGCACAATTCCAAGATCGGACCGGACGGCTATAACGAGGAAGAGACCAAAATGGTGAAAGAGACCAAGAAGATCTTCCACGATCCGGATATCCAGATCACCGCGACCTGCGTGCGCGTGCCGGTCCTTCGGGCGCACTCCGAAGCGCTCAATATCGAGACCGAAAAATCGATCACGCTGGACGAAGTGCGGGCCCTTCTCGCGAAGGCCCCGGGCGTGAAGATCGTCGATGACCGCGAAAAGAATTATTTCCCGATGCCGCTCGAAACGACGGGGCAAGATGATATTTTTGTCGGCCGTCTGCGTGTCGATCCCACGGTGAAAAATGGTTTCGCGATGTTCGTCTCAGGCGATCAGATTCGCAAAGGCGCCGCGACGAATGCTGTGCAGATCGCCGAATTAGCGTTTAGCGCATAGCGTAGAGCGGATAGTTTTGAAGCCGCTTCGCTCTCCGCTGTGCGCTGAGGTGCCATGCGCAATATTAAATTAGTTCTCGAATACAACGGCTCGATGTTCTTCGGGTTCCAAAAACAACCCGGTCATCCGACCATCCAGGAAGTTCTTGAAAAAGCGCTTTCCGGATTTTTTGACCGCAAGATGAAGATCGCGGCCGCGAGCGGACGCACGGATACCGGCGTTCACGCGGAAGGCCAGGTCGTTAATTTCAAGACTTCGAGTCCCCACGAACTGTGGCAGATCCAAAAAGGACTCAACGCTCTTTTACCTCCGCCCGTGGTGGTCAAAGATATCGAAGAAGTCCCGCTTGATTTTCACGCCCGCTACAGCGTTCGCTCCAAGGTCTACGAATATCGGGTATGGAATCATTCTTGTCGTTCTCCTCTCATCGCGGGCCGGGCGTTCCATGTCCCCTATTCCCTAAATGTCGCCCAGATGCGACAAGCCGCCAGGGCGTTTATGGGGAAACATGATTTCCGCTCTTTCACATCGGTGTCGGCTATAAAAAAAGGCAACTCCTGTGTCCGGACGATTAAACGCTTTCAGATAAAAAAACAGGGACATCTCATTCTTATGCTTGTGGAGGCGGACGGTTTCCTTTATCACATGATCCGAAACATGGCTGGGACCCTCTTGGAGGTCGGGAGGGGGAAGCGGGAGGCCCAGGATATAGCCGCTATTTTGAAGGCCAGAGATCGGCGCCTTGCCGGGGTGACAGCCCCCTCTGAAGGGCTTACCCTGATTAAGGTTACGTATTGATTCGAAGGATCTATTTTAATAGAGCCGAGGTCTTGTAAAATCCGGCTTATGTGTTAACCTCTCGGCAGGTGAAGGCTTTTCTTGGTTTTAAAAAATTTGTTATGAACGTGGCTTCACCGGGGACGGTCCCAATATCGATCAATCGAGGCGGAGCGGAGATTGGGGCCGTACCAACTGCCATCGTGAAAAAGAAATAAAAGTTGGGACGGCAATCCAGACCGCGGGCTCGAGAGGGCCCGCGGTTTTTTTACCCCTTCGAACCTTCCTCTTGGGGGAGGCCCCAAGGAGCCTCGAATAAAAAAAAGGTAAAAGTTTGACACTCCTGGGGGTTTTTGCTATACTCCGCGGACTTTTCAATATACTTTGAGTCGCAAGAAGGTTTCTCGCCTTTCCGACTGCCCGTTCCAAACCATACCGTTTTTATTTATTTTATGAGTAAACGAATGGTGTTGCGAACCCGTAAAACGAATAGTAATGCAGTGCCAAACAGAAAAGAAAATTATGAAGACTTTTATTCCGACTGAAAAAGACATTGCACGGAAGACGTATCTGATTGATGCCGACGGGAAGACTCTCGGACGGATGTCCACCAAGATCGCGTCCCTTTTGATCGGCAAAGGCAAAACCTGCTTCCAGCCGGATAAGCTCACCGGGGACCAGGTCATCGTGATCAATGCCAAGAAGGTCCATGTGACGGGCAACAAGAAAGAAGATAAGATTTATACCCATTACACCGGCTTTTCGAGCGGCTTGAAGACGTACACCTACGAACAACTCATGGAAAAGAATCCGGCCGAGATCATCATGCGTGCCGTCAAGCGCATGCTTCCGAAGAATCGGATCGGCGATGTGATGCTCAAAAGACTTCGCGTTTATCCCGGTGTTGAACACCGGAATAAGTCGCAACAACCCATTAAGATCGAGGTTTAATCCGTATGACCGCTCCCGCGACACTTATGTATGCTACCGGCCGCCGTAAAACCGCTATTGCCCGCGTATGGGTATTTCCGGGTCAAAAAGGTTTTGTTGTGAACGGTCAAGATTCCGCAAAATATCTGAAACGCGCAAACCTCCAGATGCTTGTCGAGATGCCGCTCAAAACCGCGAATCTTCTCGGACAAGTGCGCGTCCGCGCTCGTGTCCAGGGCGGTGGCGTGGCAGGACAGGCCGGCGCAATCCAACTCGGGATCGCCCGAGCGCTTGTCGGGCTCAACCCTGAAATGCGCGCGACGATGCGCAAGGGTGGTTTCATGACTCGCGATCCTCGCGAAAAAGAAAGAAAGAAACCAGGCCGTAAAGGCGCTCGCAGAAGCTTCCAATTCACCAAGCGTTAATGCGGTTCCTCTATCTTCCTACTTCAACGGAGTTGAAGTGGGGGGCGTTCAAACCAACCTTTTGGAAGAAAAATCAAAAGTTTGGGCGATCGCTCCTTCTGGGGTTCCTTCTTCTCACGTTTGGTTTTATCCTGACCGGCTGCCAAGGTTTTATGGACGATTACAATTGCAATCCTGTCGGTGGGATGCCGTTAAATTCGAACCAGTGATCGCGGTCCCAATACCGATCAATCGGAACGCCGTGAAGATTGGGGCCATCCAAACTACCCTTTTGGAAAAGAAATACAAAGTTTGGGCGTTTGTCGTGAGTTTTTCCGGCGCAAGCCGTGCGGGGGTGCCCTCCGGGGTTTGATCCGGGTCGTCTCGAGGGACGCGTTCCCAGTCCCAATTCTTATTAATTTCCACGAAGTGGAAATTGGGGCAGTCCTTGGCAGCCCTTTAAGAAAACACACAAAGACAAGGACAGCAAGAGATTAGGAGCTATGAAAAAAAGCCAGGCATTGTTACTGTCGGCCGTTCTCTTGCTCGTTATTTTTGTTGCAGGCCTCTGGTTCCAGGCGCATCGTCTTCTTCCTACCGCAAAGCTTCATGAATTCCTGATTCAGAAAGTTCAAGCGATCACCGACAGCACATTCAAATATCAGAATGTCCGAGTGGGCTATTTCCCACAGCCTAAGATCGTTTTTGAGCGTGCGCAATTGACCTTCACCAATCAACCTCTCACGATCGACGCGGAAAAGATCCAATTTGATTTTACGATCCTTCCTCTTCTTGTCGGGCGCGTGGAACCTTCAGCTTTTTATGTGCAATCGGGGAAGGCGGAATTTTCCCTTCCCGGCCTGAGTTTTTTTAACCCGGTGCGTTTCGAAAATTTCTCCCTTCAAGTCGGCGCCGTTCGTCCCAAGATCCCCATTCCGTTCCATTTCACCACAGACATGGCTGGGAAACCGAACGCGCTTGTGATGAAAGGAAATGTGGTGCTGGATTCCGTCGAGCAGTGGAACTGGGAGAAGGCGAGCGGGTCTATCGTGGCGGAACTCAAAGGGCTCTCGATGGGTGGCGCGGCTAAAGGATTTGCACCCGATCCAAAAAGAACCTTCTTTTTTAAAGGGGGTCAGATTGACACCTCCGTAGAGATCAAGAAAAAGACGGGAGAGGTTTTTCTTGAATTGACTGCGGTCGGGAATGGGAAGGGTCTTACCTATGAACTGCCGCAGGGGAGTGGCGGGGTTGCATCGCCGGTGCTCGACGCGGCGTGGAACGTGACTGCTGCATGGAACAACGACACCGCGGAACTGAAGCTCCATAAAGGACTCGTGAAGCTTCCCTTTGGCGAGATCGAAACGAATGGGAGTATGAAGCTTAATACCGGAGAGATCAGTGGTATCCACGTGGCGGGTTCGAACATGGCGCTGGAAGACCTTTTAAAGTATTGGCCGGGTCTTGAGAATGCACTTCCTTTTCACATCGGATTCTCCGGTCCCGGGAAGTGGGTTCTTTCCCTGGAAGGGACGCTGGACCATCTGTCACTTCATTTCGGCTGGGATCTCTCGCAGGTACTTCTTTCCTACGGCCAATATTTTACAAAACCCAAAGGCATTCCGTTGGATCTGGATTTCGATCTCCTGCTTCAAAAAGGTGCCCTGCTGGGGGGCGATTTTGCGGTGAAGTTCAAAGAATTGAGCATGAAAGGGAATCTGAAGGATCTGGATCTGAAGACCGGGGGAGGGCAGCTCAATCTGATCACGAACAAATTCTCCATAACCGGCTGGGAGCAATATATCCCCGCGCTTCAAGGTTACAAGTTGGAGGGAGATGCCAAGCTGATGGCGAACTGGAAAGGGGATCTTCGCCAGCTGGAGAAGGCCGAACATATTTTTAATATTTCATTCGATAAAGCCTCTTGGACGATCCCGGAAGGTCTTGGGTTTCGGAACGCTTCGCTTTCTTTAGATTATGGCCCGCTGATGCTGGAGGGCCGGCAAATGCAATTTGAGATAGGTGGCTCGTCGGTCGTGGCTGATTTGAAGATCTCTGGATCTCCGGATAAACCGAAAGTTGTCGTGAAAGTCTCTGCGGGAGAATTGAAGCCTCTTGAAGTCTGGCAGGCGGTTGCGGCTCTGTGGCAGCGCAAGAGCGAAGGCGCTGCGCCGAGCGCCTATGACCAGGCGAAAGAGTTCATTCAGACCCTCTGCCCGAAGGATCAGATCTTCAAAAATGTCCTTGCCGATGTTTTTTACGAGGAGGGTGCATGGAATGTTCCGGCTCTTCATTTAGAGGGCTACGGAGGAAAAGCCGATCTTAAAGGGGCGATGAACTTCAGCGGCAAAGAAGCGGAGTACGGTTTTGACGGAGAAGTCCACGGCGTGGATCTCGGTCTTTTTTTGAGCCGCCAGGATGCGACGCAGAAGGTCCTCGAAGGAACGCTTGATCTTAAAGGTTCAATGGCGGGGACCGGGTGGGGCGCGGAAGCTTGGGGTAAGTCCTTATCAGGGCAAGGGGAGTTGACTCTTAC